>NZ_PJBM01000115.1:0-21123 GCF_002836075.1 Shewanella sp. GutDb-MelDb
GCCCAAATAATGGGCAATATCAGTTGGTTAAAATAAGCGACGCAGGAGCAAAAAACCAACTGTTATTTGTCCTGATTAATTTGCTTGTTATGTGCCGTGGCCTAATTGCCCAGCAATATAAAAAGATGAACCAAAATAAAGGGCTGCTAATGTTAGTGCAAAAGCAACTTGACTAAAACTTAACTTAGTTTTGGTATTGATGCTCATTAGATACCAAAGTTTGTATGGGTAATGCTCTTTTGCAGCCATGAACAAACAAAGTAAAAAACCATTAAAATACATAAAAATAGAATTCCAATACATAAATCGATTCTCGTATTTTGAAATGGAAGAGAGCCCTTTTACTTTTTCATAAACCCAAACGCTTTCATAATAAAAGCCTAATGCGCTCATTACTAATAAAACAACACCGCAGAACAACCACCATTTATTGATGCGAATATCCATATCACTCTTTAGACACATAACGCCTAATTAACAGGCAAAAAATAGTTGGTTAAAATAAGCGACGCAGGAGCAAAAACCAACTGTTTTTTGTCCTTGTTTAATTTCTTGTTAGGTGTTCGGGTAGTACACTAGTGAAGAGCCTTCTTCTAAAGCTTCCTCGTAATAAGGCACGAACCTTTTAAACCCATCAGCATTCAAAACCTCGACTCTGATTGGGTTGCCTTTTAAACCAACTAAGTCAGAAAAACCAAACTTTGTTATTTCACTGGTCGCAAAATCAAAGTTTAATTCGTCATTTTCCTGCTTCAAGAACAACATACATTTATGAATATCATCAATTTCAGGGAAGGTGAAATCATATTCAGACCTCCCTTTGAATTTACCCTCGAAACCATAAATAACAACCGTAATCATTGAACACCTAACAGCTTATTGATTAGTCGCTTGATAACGTTCTTAGCAACTATGTTAATTCTGTTAAACTTATCATCTGTAAGCCATTGTTGTAAATCGTTTATTTTTCATACCCCAGTTAGAAGTAGACTCTGCTTTAGTCGGAGAAAGAGAGCCCCGTTGTTTACGAGGTCTATGTATCAATTTTCAATATTCACCATAAGCTTGATTTTTATAACTTTTATTGGATGTTAAAATATTATCGATGCCTAGAACACTTTTTTAGGCATCTTTTTTACATCAAAATTGGTCTTTTAGATGATTTTCAATTATAAAATAGAGCCAATTATAAAATAGAGCCAGCCATGGTTAATGGCATAAAGAAGAACCTCCGACTAAGCTTTGAAAGAAGCATTTAACAAGGAGGTTGCATGCCACGGTCAAGAAGAACGCTGATTAGTATCGAAGACACCCCTTATTATCACTGTTGCAGTCGAGTTGTTCGGCGCGCCTTTTTGTGTGGCGACGATAAATACACAGGTAAAAACTACAACCACCGTCGTGGTTGGGTTGAAGAACAAATACTCAAGTTAACCGAAGTGTTTGCCATTGATGTTGCGGCGTACGCGGTGATGAGTAATCATCTGCATGTGGTGCTTTATATTGACCTAGAAACAGTAAATAACTGGTCTGATAGGGAGGTTGTAGAGCAGTGGCATAAGCTGTTTAACGGTACAGCGTTGACTCAAAAATTTGCCAAAGGTGAAGTGATAGACGAGTGTATGGTCACAGCACTAAAGCACCTTATTGCCATTTACCGCTCACGACTCAGTGATATCTCATGGTTCATGAGGTGCCTCAATGAACCCATCGCGAGGCAAGCCAACCATGAAGACAACTGCACAGGGCACTTCTGGGAAGGACGATTCAAATCTCAAGCACTATTGGATGAAGCTGCAGTTCTGGCCTGTATGACTTATGTTGAGCTCAACCCTATTCGCGCTAAGATGGCTAACACACCAGAACAATCAGATTTCACCAGTTTAAAATTAAGAGTCAGTGCCGCCCTAAAAGGCGAACAACCGAAGAGGCTATTACCCTTTATTGGTAATGAGCGAGCACATCAACCCAAAGGCATTGCCTTCTCACTGAAAGATTACCTGGAGTTAGTTGATGAAACAGGCAGAATTATCCGTGATGACAAGCGAGGTGCTATATCAGCGACTGCAAATAATATCCTCAATCGCTTAAATATCCCCGCAGACAATTGGATAAAAATCGTTGCAGAATTTGGTGAGTTATTCCATGGCCCCGTAGGGACACTACAAGAATTTAGCTGTTACTGCGAACACCTAGGAAAACGGCGACGGCACTTTTCAAGCAGCTGTCAGTACATGCAAACAAACTAGACACAATAAACCCCTTCAAGCTTATATTCCTTAGCTAAAACTCTGAGTTAAACATCTGCGCTTTTAAACCCATAAATCCCACCAAACTCGGCAATTTTCTAGAACTTGTCGCCAATTATTTATTGAAAGTAATTAAAGTACACGTTTGGCATACATCAATCGTTAATATTGGTTGTTAAACTGGTTATGTTGTTGATTATTAATGGCTGGCTATGTTTAGTGCTGGACAAAAATAGTTGGTTAAAATGTGAAGCGAAGCGGAACCTAACCAACTGTTTTTGTTCCGTTTGAAGTTCTTGTTATGTGTTTGGGTAACCTTAAGCTACTTATCAATTTCTTTGATATTGGATTTTACATACAACCGAATAAAGAAGCCGACAATAAGATACAAAGTAGTTAAAATTATTGCACCACCAAAACTCATTTGATCGAATGCGCCTTGCAGATAAATACTAATAGTACCTGCAATACAAAAAACAATAAATATTGCCCAGAAAACCTTTTTTTGATGACGACTCAAGATTCAACTCCTTTGAAAACATAACGCCCCTCTAATAAGTGAGCCATGTGCTGGCGGGCGATTTGCTCAGCAAATGGCACGACAGCCTTGGTGAATCTTAATTCAGAGGCTTGTTATGTGCTGATTTTTATCAACACTTTTATCACTTCAGCATGCTCTTTACCCACTAGACCTACATCTTGATGGAAGCGAAAATCAGAACTCTTTATTTCTGCTGCTTGCAAAGCTAATGACGCCTCTTTAGCGTCAAGGTTGATAAGTGCTTTTGAAGCGTGCCATTTAAACTTATCCAAAGCGAACATTAAGCGACTAGCATATTTTTCCAGAACATATAGAGCATTCTTATACTCTAAATCAATGGCCTGCGTTGCTACGATATAAGGGTAATCGACATAAACAGTGGACTGATGATTTGGAAATTCATCCTCTCTTTTTAATACTAAACGAAAAGATTCCATCGCGCTTTCAATTTGATTCAGGCTCATGAAACTTCTTGCTTGTACCCAAAAAGCACGCATATCTTCATATTGATCTTTTCTAGTGTCAAAATATTCATCAATTAAACTTAAAGCAACTTTAGGGGTTGATTCAGCTAAGTAAGATGCCTGTATTACAACATATTGATCACGCTGACTCCGTGCTCGTTTCAACTTGTCGTAAAACACAGCTTCTACTTCAGCATTCCATTCATAATTTCTATACCAGTCGTCTGATGACATTGCCTTCCCTAAGCACATAACATTTTAATATACGGCTGGCGCGTTTTGCCAAACCATTCTGGGAAAGCGTGCACTGAATGTAAGCTTGAAAACCCTTTTAAAGCAACCAATTACTAATAAAAGTGAAGAATTGTATCCAATACTCTTTCTGACAAAAGTTAGTTGCACACTTTGCTTTCCGATTATCTCAACATTTCAAGAACGCACACTTTTATTTAACTGAATTTACACATCTTTATTGCAACCTGCAATAGTAAACCGTGAATTCGACCTTATGGGTTGTCTTGATTTTTTAGAAAAAGCAATAATACTGTATATAAGCACAGTGACCTTGTAAGGTATAACAATGCAGTCCTCAAGTCCTTTTTTGGAATCAATCAGACAAGATATACGCTTGCGAGGATATAGCTTACGGACCGAAAAAGCCTATCTTTACTGGATTAAACGTTACATACTTTTTCATCAAAAAGCTCACCCTACAACCCTCAACTCTGTCGATGTTAAAAACTTTTTAAGTTGGTTAGCAAATAGTCAGAATGTAGCGGTTAATACTCAGAAGGTTGCGCTAAATTCATTGGCCTTTCTATACCAAAAGTATCTTAAAGTTGAGCTAGGAGATTTAGGTTTTAGTTTGGCTACAAAGCAACGGACGCTCCCCATCGTGTTATCACCCAAAGAGGTTTCTCTGATATTGAAGAATATGGATGGAACTGCAAAATTGGTGGTAGAGATGCTCTACGGCAGTGGTATGCGTGTTAATGAATGTTTGAGGTTAAGACTACAAGATATCAATATGGATAATCTCTAGTTAATTAAAGCGATTTACATCTGTAAAACAGAAAAAGCGCGCTACTCATAGGAATAGCGCGCTTTTTCATGACTGGATCATCGCGGGCGTTTAACGCTTAAGCTAACCATTCATTTGCAACATTACCGCGCCGTGGCGGCTTTCATATTGCGGGTAAACTCAGCCAATGCGTTGAGCAAGTTCGCTTCATTGTCTTTATTGGCGTCGATAATTTTTACCACGGCAGAGCCCGAAATGGCGCCTGCTGCACCAGCATCAATCGCCGCTTTAACTTGAGCGGGCTCAGCAATACCAAATCCAAGCAGTGGCGGCGCACCATTAAACTCTTTTAAACGGTTAAGAATATCGGTAATTGGCATCCCGGCTTTTGACTCTGTGCCTGTTACGCCTGAACGTGACAGCAAATAGGTGTAACCTTCGCCTTTATCGCTCACAAGTTGCAATGTTTCACTGTCGGCATTGGGTGGTGCAATAAAAATTGGCGCCACGCCATGAGCCTTAGCTGAAGCAATAAAAGGGTCAGCTTCCTCAACGGGCACATCAGCAATCAACACTGAGTCAACACCGGCGGCTTGGGCTTTAGCATAGAAAGCATCAATGCCATTAGCGAATACAAGGTTGGCGTAAAGTAGTAAGCCAATAGGCAAGTCTGGGTATTTAGCGCGAATAGCGCTAAGCATCTCGAAGCACTGTGTTGGCGTAGTGCCTGCGGCTAATGAACGTAGATTAGCCCCTTGGATCACTGGGCCATCTGCAAGTGGGTCTGAAAATGGGAACCCCAGTTCAAGTGCATCTGCGCCGTTTTCAACTAAGGTATCAATAATCTTCAGTGACAACTCAGGAGAGGGGTCGCCTAAGGTCACAAAGGGGACGAATGCGCCTTGATTCTTCTTATCTAGGGCCGCAAACGCTGCCTGATAACGATTACTCATTGCCACTCTCCTGTGCTGATTTTTCTTTTGCTTGGGTTTCTAATATGTCGGCCACGGTAAAGATATCTTTGTCGCCACGACCTGAAAGGTTCACCACTAGCAGGGTCTCTTTGGTCGCTTCTTTTGCAAGCTTGACGGCATAGGCTATCGCATGGGCTGATTCAAGTGCCGGAATAATACCTTCGCTACGGGCTAATAACTGGAACATTTCTAATGCTTCATCATCAGTCGCAGATTCGTATGTTGCACGGCCAATGGCGGCAAGATGTGCGTGCTGTGGGCCAACCGATGGGAAATCAAGACCGGCTGATACCGAGTATGACTCTTCTATTTGACCTTCACTGTCTTGCATCAATGGGGCTTTCATACCGAAGAAAATGCCCGTTTTACCGTGCTTTAGCGGTGCGCCATGCATGGGGGTATCAATCCCTTTTCCTGCAGGTTCAACACCGATAAGTGCGACTTCTTCATCATCGATAAAGTCGGCAAACATACCAATAGCATTGGAGCCTCCGCCGACACAGGCGATAACCGCATCGGGTAGGCGTCCCTCACGCTCAAGAATTTGCTTTTTAGTCTCAGCGCCTATCATGCGCTGAAATTCGCGCACTATGGTAGGGAAGGGATGTGGACCTGCCGCCGTACCTAATAAATAGTGCGCTTTTTCGTAACTACCAGACCAGTCGCGCATCGCTTCATTACAGGCATCTTTTAAGGTGCCAGAACCTGAAGTGACCGGAATAACTTCGGCGCCCATCAGTTTCATTCTAAAGACGTTTGGCGATTGACGTTCAATGTCTTTAGCACCCATGTAGACTTTGCATTTCAAATTAAGCAATGCACAGGCAAGCGCCGTAGCCACGCCGTGCTGACCCGCGCCCGTTTCTGCAATGATCTCTTTTTTACCCATGCGTTTTGCCAGCAGTGCTTGGCCTAATACTTGGTTAGTCTTGTGCGCGCCGCCGTGAAGTAAGTCTTCACGCTTTAGGTAAATTTTAACCAATGGATTAGGGCTAAGATTTTTGGTTAGCGTTAGCGCTGTTGGGCGGCCAGCATAGTTCTTGAGCAGATCGGTAAATTCTTTTTGAAACGCTTCATCTTCTTGCGCTTCGATAAAGGCGGTTTCTAGCTGCTTGAGGGCAGGCATTAAAATTTGCGGGACGTACATTCCGCCATATTCCCCGAAATAGGGGTTTAATTTACTCATAATCTGTTCCTTTATCGTTCATTTCTGTCTGCATGCCGACACGTGTTATGTCGGCATGCAGAGGGAGCTGTTGTAACGCACTATTCGCGCTTTATGTGTTCTTCATCTAGTACTGACGTAGATGGTTAAATGTTTGGGCTATCTTGTCATGATCTTTAACGCCAGGGCTTTGTTCTAGGCCACTGTTAAAATCGAGTCCATAAAAGCCTTGGTTAGCGGCAAGCTTGGCGTTATCACCCGTTAAGCCCCCCGCTAAAAGTGCTTCGCTGCGATTAGGGATAGCTTGTTGCCAATCAAATACCTGCCCAGTGCCGCCAAACTGACCGTCACTCTTACTGTCGAACAAAATACGATCGACATTGGTCGGAATATCTAATTCGGTATCGATACTGTCGTTTTTCACTGCAACCGCTTTCCAAATCTGACAATCAGCCTTTAGCGTGGCTAATGCGCTGCGAAGGTCGTCTATTTCAAGCGAGGTTTCTTGTCCATGCAATTGCACTGCATATAGCCCTAGTTGACTTGCAAGTGAGGCGATAACATTGCTGCTTTCGTTGACAAAAACACCCACAAGGTTAAGCCTGTGGCCAGATGCATCGAGTTGACGGACAAGTTCAATTGCTTGCGCTTTGGTCACGGCTCGGGGCGATTTTTCAGCAAAAATTAATCCGCCATAAACGGCGCCTTTTTTTGCCACCTCAACTAGATCTTCAATACGGGTTAAGCCGCAGACTTTATTGTGGCCAAAGGTTAAGGTTCTGCAGGCTAAGTCTAAGTCATCAGCTGCCATTAATGAGCTGCCAACAAGAAAACCATCAACCAAGGGCGCTAAACGACGTACCTGTGCTTGATTGTAGATCCCTGATTCACTGATAACGACGCGATCAGCCGGAACATGTGGCGCTAACGCTTCGGTGGTGGCTAAATCCGTTGATAAGTCACGTAGATTGCGGTTATTAATCCCGATAATGGCGGAGTTAAGTGCAATGGCGCGGCTCAATTCTACTTCGTTACTGACCTCGGTTAAAATGTCTAATTGATACTTTGCAGCTTCGCTAGCCAGTGCTTGATATCGCTCATCATTGAGCACCGAGAGCATTAACAATATGGCATCAGCACCTTGATGGGCGGCGAGTTTTATTTGGTATTCGTCAACGAAAAAGTCTTTACACAAAATAGGTTGGCGAACACACGCACGGACTCTAGGGATGTAATCCATGTCGCCTTGGAAAAACTGTTCATCGGTTAGTACTGAGATCCCAGCAGCGTAGTGGTTGTAAACATCGGCTATAGCATCCACGTCAAATACGTCGCGGATAAGACCTTTCGACGGACTGGCTTTTTTACACTCTAAGATAAAGCCTGCATTAGGTGCTTTAAGTGCATCAAACAGACTGCGGTCTGACTGCTTAGGCATTAAGCTCGCCTCAGGGAAACGCAGTTTTAATGCGGCAATATGGGCAGGTTTAGTATCAACAATTTTGGTTAATACATTGCTTACTTTAGTTGTCGTATCATTGGCCATTGATGCTTCTCTTAAATCGCTATCGGTTTTTATATGAGTGCTGATATTAATTTTGTGGCTCACACTAAGCTCCTTTTCCCGCTTGGCTTGCATTGGCAAGCTCAGTGAGTAGTTCATACGCTTTGCCACTTTCAATGGTCGCTAACGCAAGCGCAGTACCGACTTTGACTGAATCCGCCACTCCAGCGACATATAAGGCGCAACCAGCGTTAACGGCTACCGCATTCATATGGGCTGTTTTGCCTTTACCTTGTAGGATAGCTCGGATAAAAGCAGCATTTTCTTCCGGCGCACCGCCCTCAAGATCGGTCAATTGTGCGGTTTCTACGCCAAGTTCACTCGGGGTGAGGTAATACTCAGTAATGGTGCCTTCATTAAGTTCATGCACCAAGGTTTTACCATGTATTGCGACTTCATCAAGACCGCTACCGTGAACCACCATCGCCCGCTTAATCCCCAGGGCTTTGACCACTTGCGCGATTGGCGCGACAAGTTCTGCGCTATACACCCCAAGTAACATAAAGTCAGGGTGCGACGGGTTAATTAACGGCCCAAGGACATTAAACAGGGTACGGGTTTTAAGCGCTTGGCGAACAGGCACTGCATGTGCAACACCGCCGTGATAATGCGGCGCAAACAAAAAGCAGAGGCCTAGGTTATCTAAACAGTCTCGTGCGGTTTCAGGTGCCATGGTTAAATCAATGCCAAATTGGGCTAATAGATCCGATGACCCCGACTTACTGGAAACACTGCGGTTACCATGTTTGGCGACTTTTGCGCCTGCTGCAGCGGCCACAAAAGCGGCGGTAGTGGAGATGTTGATGGTGTTGTGGCCATCGCCGCCAGTGCCCACAATATCAACAATCCCTTGCGCTACTGTACGTTCATTTGGGGTTGGGAATCGTTTTGCGGCTGCTCTTAACGCATCAGCTGCGCCAGATATTTCATCAATTGTTTCGCCGCGCATTTTCATCGCTACCAGCATACCGGCCATGGTAACTTCATTCATTTCGCCTTGAATGATACTGCTAAACAACTTTTTAGCATCTTGACGATTGAGGCTTTCACCACGATAAAGAGATTCGAGCAGTGGGGCATTGTTGTTAGTTTGGCTCATTACTTTGTTATCCTTTATCGTCAAGTTTGGCATGGGTTAAGGTTAATGATTGTGCAAGGTAATCTAATGATTGCACTAACAACTGGCTGCCAAGCGTGGTGAGTATTGATTCGGGATGAAACTGAAAACCCACCGCGTTATCTTGTTGATGAATAATCGCCATTGGCATGTCTTCTGTGGTGGCAATAATCTCTAGGCAGTCGGGTACCTGAGTCGCCACAAGGCTGTGGTATCGGGCAACTGGCAGAGGCGAGGGCAGGTTGGCAAAGATGCCTTTACCATTATGCTCTGTTGGACTGGCTTTACCGTGTACAACTTGTTTTGCTCGCTCGACTTTGCCGCCATAATGTTCAATCAGCGCTTGGTGACCTAAGCAGATCCCAAGCATAGGCACTTTACCTGCAACATTGGCAATCAGTGCCATTAATGAACCCGCTTCATGGGGGGCGCCAGGACCTGGAGACAACACTAATGCCGCCGGTTGTGTTTCATTGAGTAACTTATCGGCGATAAAGTCAGCATCGACGTCATTTCGATAAATAATAACCTCATAGCCAAGGCTTCTAAATTGGTCCACTAGGTTATAAGTGAATGAGTCGAAGTTATCGAGTAGATAGATTTTCATCGTCCACCTCCCATCTTGATGGCTGAAATTACGGCTTGTGCTTTTTGTCTTGTTTCATCCGCTTCGGCTTGTGGATCTGAATCGTACACCACGCCAGCACCGGCTTGGATATATGCGGTTCCGTCTTTGACAAAGGCGGAGCGGATCACAATACAGGTATCCATATCGCCGAGTCCGTTTAGGTAGCCCACGGCGCCGCCGTAACTACCACGTCGTGTTTTTTCTGCGCCGCGAATAAGCTGCGCGGCACTGACTTTGGGCGCACCCGTTAAGGTGCCCATATTCATACACGCTTGATATGCATGTAAGGCGTCAAGGTCGGTTCTTAATTGCCCTGTGACTCGGCTAACGAGGTGCATGACATGCGAATAACGGTCAACTTTCAATAGCTCGGGGACTTTACGCGTGCCACTTTGACTTATTCGAGCCACATCGTTACGGGCTAAATCAACCAACATAATGTGTTCTGATAGCTCTTTTTTATCGAGACGCAGTTCTAGTTCATTACGGCTATCAAGATCAAAATCGATTTCACCATCGGCTGTCTTACCGCGCTTACGCGTACCTGCAATAGGATAGATCTCAACTTGATTGGTACTGGCTTCATATTTAAGCGCACTTTCAGGTGAGGCGCCAAAGAGTGTGAAGCCTTCGCCTCTAAAGTAAAACATGTAGGGACTTGGGTTAGTGAGTCTAAGGGCGCGATAGGCACCGAGCGTATTAGGGCAGGGTAAGCTAAAGCTACGAGATGGCACCACTTGGAAAATATCACCGGCGATAATGTGCTGCTTTAAGTCGTTGACCGTTTGTTTAAACTCGCTATCGGAGATATTGACCTGCGTCTCGGCATTGACCACATTTAACGCAGCAACCGGTGGGAGTGATTGACAGGTTTGTTGCAGTTCAGCCATGCGACTCGCCAATGTGGCTTGGATCTCTACATTGCGTGGCTCGGTGAACGTATCAAACTGATGGGTAATGATATCAGCGCTTTGCTGCTGATGATCGACCAGAATTAAGGTCTCTGCGAGATAGAATAGATAGTCCGGGCAGCTATTGTCGCCTTCTGGTACTTGAGGTAATGGTTCAACAGTATCAATCAAGTCGTAAGAGAGTACGCCGCCCAAAAAGAGGTCTTCAAAAGCAGGGGCTTCGTCGCAGCGAATATGCTTGACCAGCATTCTTAAGCCATCAAGCGGCGATGTTGACTTTAAGCGTGCATCTTCATCAAGCTGTTTGCTATTTTTTTGTAGTTTGACGGTTAACGTGCGGCTAGATGATTCGATAAACTCCGTTGCGGGGAAGTTTGCGGTGAAAAAGCACTTAATGGGGTCAAGTAACGTTTGACCATTTTCGGTCAATGCCTGAAACAATAGGGTGTAGCCATCACAACGGATCTTCATTGCCGCATGGGTCAATATAATACTTTTAAGGTGATCCTTACTCTCAATCTCTGCGGACTCAAGCAACATAGTATGCGGCGCATCGTTGGTCACATGCTGGTATAAGCGTAATGGGTCGTTATGATAAGCGAGTGCTTCCTTTTGAGTCACCACTTTGGCCATTGTGTTTTGTGCCATGCTTATGTTCCTGCCTTGGTGGATAATGCGTTGTTCATTGTAATATCTCTTTTAAGGTTATTTTTCATAATGAGAAATCAAGAGCCTGCCGCTTGGGGAACTGTATCTAATGGTATTGCTATCGTTTAGATACAAGAAAGCCCGCAATTGTGCGGGCTTTCTTGTTTAATTTTGTCTCAAACTGATTGAGCACAGAATTTCACACCACCCGCTAATTTGGGAAGTGCCACCACCAATTAATGTTTTGGAAAGTTGTAAACTGTGTCATTAAATATTCAATCTCGTTTGTTGTCGTGACTATATAAAAACATTTGCAGACAAAGGCTGTCAATTGAATATTTCTCTTTTTGAGAAAAGATAGTGAAAAGGTGGGGATAAAGCGCAGTTGAAGGCGAAACGGGTGTGGTTCTGCTGGCTTTGTAAAGAGATCCCCACTTATTTAATAAGCTGTGTACCAATGTTACAGCGAAGCGAAGGGCTAAAGCCCGTGCTAGCCACTGTCATTATAAGGCCGCGGCTAAAAGCATATCGGTATAAATAGGCTGTTTAGCAATATGCTGGGTAAATGCTTCAATATCATCATTGATGTTGCGGTTAGCCTTGTGCTGGGGTTAAGTGAACAGCATTGGAATTCAATTAGTGTGACTTAAGCGTATGACTCTGTTCACTTCAATCTATTTATGATCCGTATCTTTAGTACCACTCGATACACTCAATCGTTGAACCAATCAATGGCTATCGTCGTGATCCTAAAACCGTTGCATGGCTCAGTAAAACGCATAGCCATCACCATCGGGTATCAGTGTTATCTTGTGGTCGCTAATGTGGAGTACTTCACGAATACCTAACAAGCCAGAGTTGTGTTTCTAAACTAGCTGACTCGCTGGAATAACCAAATTGATTACATTTTAGTTATTTAAATCCCCTTTCATTTGTAAACTCAAGTATTATATGGGGATGAAAGATGAAAACATTAATGAAATAAAATTGGTTGATCTGCACAGTCATACGACGGCATCAGATGGTCAACTTACCCCTTCAGAATTAATAGAGCGTGCTATCAGTAAAGGCGTGCAAGTGTTTGCTATTACTGATCATGACACTACCGATGGCTTAAAAGAAGCACACCAATACAACAACAATCATGAAACGCCATTGGAGTTAATCAATGGTGTCGAGATTTCAACGTGTTGGAACAGCTTCGATATTCACATTGTTGCACTCAATATTGATATTGAGAATGCTGTCATGATTGAGTTTTTAGCACATCAACGTGAACTAAGAGCTGCTCGAGCATTTGAGATTGGAGACCGACTCACTAAAGCAGGCATAGAAGGTGCCTATGAAGGTGCTAAGTTCTATGCGGGTGACGCTGCGATTAGTCGCGGCCATTATGCTCGTTGGTTAGCTGAAAAAGGTTATGCCACGACGACTGCGAATGTATTTAAAAAGTACTTGGCTCGTGGCAAAACAGGTTACGCGCCTAATAATTGGGATGATATGGCCAGTGCGATTGCCATTATTCATCAGGCGGGCGGCGTTGCCGTTTTAGCCCATCCCAGTGGCTATAAATTATCAGCTAAATGGCTAAAGCGGTTAGTACGAGAATTTAAAGCCGCGAACGGCGACGCAATCGAAGTGGTATTGGGTCAACAGACAATCGATGATCGCAGTAACTTAATTGCATTAAGTGTACTCAATAACCTGATGTGTTCACTAGGCAGTGATTTTCATTTTCCAGGAAGTTGGATAGAACTTGGTAAAAATATGTTCCAACCCCAAGGCGTTAGTTGGGTTTGGCAGTCAGAAAAATGGAAGGATTCACCATGAGTCAGTTTTTTTATGTGCATGAGGAAAATCCTCAAGTACGCCTAATCAGCCAAGCCGTGAACGTGATTCAAAAGGGTGGCGTCATTGTCTATCCAACGGATTCCGGCTACGCGCTGGGCTGCTTATTAGGCGATAAAGATGCAATGAGCCGAATTGCACGCATTAGGCAGATCGATAACGACCATAATTTTTCATTGATGTGTCGAGATCAGTCTGAGCTTGCCACCTATGCTCGCGTTGATAACCAAGCTTATCGTGTGTTAAAACATAATACGCCTGGGCCGTATACATTTATCTTTAAAGCGTCAAAAGAAGTGCCTAAACGTCTTCAGAATCCAAAGAAGAAAACGATTGGTATTCGTGTGCCTGACAACGTCATTGCGTTGGCGTTGTTAGAAGCTCTCGATGCGCCTTTGATGTCTACAAGTTTGATATTACCGGGCGAAGAGTTTACCGAGTCAGACCCTGAGCATATTCGCGACATTCTTGAGCATCAGGTTGACTTGATTATTCATGGTGGATATTTAGGTGAAAAGCCAACGACGGTGATTGATATGTCAGAAGGTGAGATTGAAATTATACGTGAAGGCGCTGGAGATGTGACTCCATTCCTTTAAGTTGTATTCGGCGGTGATGTAAGGCGAGTATTGCTTTAAACTGTCGTGATTTACGGGTATAATCGCGCGTTTGCGAAAGAGTAGGTGTTACGGATGGAGGGAATTGTACAAAAATTGCCTTTAGCCAAGGTGCGAGGTAAGCCTTTTAAGGTGATGCCAAAGGACCTATTTATTCCACCTGAAGCCCTTGAAGTGTTTCTTGAATCCTTTGAAGGGCCGCTGGATCTCTTACTGTACCTTATTCGTAAGCAAAAGCTCGATGTGGTTGATTTACCCATATTTGCGGTAACGCAGCAATATTTAGAGTATGTGGATCTGCTACAAGGTGCCAAAGTCGAATTAGCGGCAGATTATTTGGTTATGGCGGCGACATTAGCCGAGATTAAATCTCGACTTTTACTGCCAAAGCCTGATGTTGAGTTTGAGGATGAAGAAGATCCTCGTGCCCAGCTAATACGCCAATTAAAAGCGTATGAAGTGATAAAAGACGCGCAAGAAAAGTTAGACGTTCTTCCGAGAATGGAGCGCGACGTATTTCAAGCGAAAGCGGTTCCAGCTGCCAATATAAAACCTGAGTTATTACCGCCTGAAGTGTCACTCACCGAAGTTGCACGTGCGTTTACATCAGTGCTCAAGCGTATTGAAGCGACTGAAAACCACCATGTTGTTCGAGAAGTGTTATCCACTCGAGAACGTATGACTCAAATTTTGGCAAAGTTAAACGCACAAACCTACCTGCCTTTCGAAGCTTTATTCGATTTTGAAGAAGGTCGGAGTGGGGTTGTTGTGAGCTTTTTGGCGTTAATGGAACTGGTGAAAGAGTTGTTGGTTGAACTGGTACAAGCTGAACCATTTTCGACTATACATGTTAGAGCGTACTAAGGATCTACTTCGTTGTCACAGATTAACCCAGAGCAGCTAAAACAGTTAATTGAGGCGAGTCTTTTCGTGTTGGCGAAGCCGATGACGATTAAAGCGCTTAAAGAAACCGTACTTTCTGAGTTCAGTGTTTCTAGAGCAAAGGTACAGGCTTCAATTGATGCATTGCAGCTTGATTACGAAGGACGAGGCGTGCAGTTAGTCAAAGTTGCAGGAGGGTATCGATTTCAAACTCTTGTAGAACTGAGTCCTTATTTGCAGCCTCTATGGCAAGAGAAAGCCCCTAAATATTCTCGGGCAACAATTGAAACCTTGGCCGTTATTGCATATCGACAACCTGTTACCCGTGGTGATATTGAGTTTGTTCGAGGCGTTGCGATTAGCAGCCATATAATTAAGAGTTTAAACGATAGAAATTGGATTAAAGTTGTGGGCCATAAAGAGGTGCCGGGTAGACCAGCGCTTTATGCTACAACAATAGAATTTCTATCATACTTCGGTTTGGACAGCATCACGGAACTTCCGTCGTTGTCAGATCCCGAATCATTGGACGCACTTTTCTCGACTGTGAAAAGTGTTGCCGAAAAAACAGAAGAGTCTACTAATGAGTGAAAAATTGCAGAAAGTCTTGGCCCGAGCAGGCCATGGCTCCCGTCGTGAGATGGAGGTATGGATTGCTGCAGGCCGAGTTAGTATTGACGGTGAAATAGCAACCCTAGGTGATCGCATTGAATCTGATGCTAAAGTGCGTATTGATGGCCGTGCCATTTCAATCAGATCTGAAGAAGATGTGATTTGCCGCGTGATTGCTTATCACAAACCCGAAGGTGAAATATGTAGCCGTAAAGACCCAGAAGGTCGCCCTACTGTTTTCGACCGCTTACCAAAAACTCGCGACTCACGCTGGGTTGCGGTTGGACGTTTGGATATTAACACCTCTGGTTTATTACTATTTACCTCTGACGGTGAATTAGCTAACCGCCTTATGCACCCATCAAATGAAGTTGAGCGTGAATACGCGGTGCGCACATTTGGTGAAGTTAACGATGCTTGTATCCAGCGTTTACGCATGGGTGTCACTTTGGAAGATGGTCCTGCGAGCTTTGACAAAGTCAAAGCCGCTGGCGGCGAAGGAATGAACAAGTGGTGGCATGTCAGTTTAGCTGAAGGCCGTAACCGCGAAGTGCGTCGCTTATGGGAATCTCAAGAGGTTCAGGTCAGCAGACTTATTCGAATTCGCTATGGCATGATTGAGTTACCTAAATCACTGCCGCGTGGCGGTTGGATTGAGTTAGCGATGGAAGACGTTAACTACTTGCGTAAAACTGCGGGTATGCAAGATGAAACTCGTAGCTTGCTCGGTACAGATAAACACAGTGTTGCGCGTGCTAAAGTACGTGGTGCTAAGATTCGTCGTGCAGTGCGAAAGCACAAAGTGACGGCTACACCGAATAAACCTACCCGCAGTCGTACTTAAATAATACCAGTTCCATTAAAGAGTTGCTCATTCAGCGGGAATTTAAATCACTTTAGACAAGCAAGTGGCTTGTCGCTTATAGTTATTCTATATCGAAAGCCACATGCGCTGTATTAAGTGATTTTAAACCCGCACAACGTGAGCGTCTCAGGACCTTCACTGTTACGTTGCATTGTCTCAAAAGGGGATAACCATTTCTTCGACAATGCGCCTAGAATTGAAAGCCCTGAGAAAGCTCTGAATTGAGTACATCTTTAGTGGAATTGGTATAAGACTGTGATTGGGATTAAAAAGGCCGCTATTTAGCGGCCTTTTTTGATCATATTTTTGATTTAGCGATTACTGTGCATTAAGTTGTTGACCGTTAATGTCGGCTGAGTCTTTACCCATCAAATACAGGTAAGTAGGCATTATCTCTTCTGGCTTCTTAAGTGATTGTGGGTTTTCAGCAGGGTAAGCATTTGCCCGCATACCGGTGCGAGTGGCACCTGGGTTAATACTGTTGCTACGAATGTTACTGCCTTCGTATTCATGAGCGATTGCTTGCATCATGCCCTCGGTTGCAAATTTCGACATTGCATACTCTCCCCAAAATGAGCGAGCTTGGCGACCAACACTGCTCGAGGTGAAGATAAGCGATGCGCTTACTGATTTACGCATGACTGGCAGTAGGGCTTTTGTTAACATAATCTCAGCAATCACATTCACTTTGAACACTTCTTCCACTGAACTCATGGTGATGTGTTCAAACGGGCCTAGCACACCTAACATGCTGGCATTGTGTAATAACCCGTCTAAACAACCAAATTGCTCTTCGATAGTTTCAGCCATGTCGACATAGTTTTGCTCGGTGGCTCCCTTTAAATCGAGCGGAACAATGGCCGGTTTTGGATAGCCTGCTTGTTCAATTAGGTCATATACGGCTTCTAGTTTTTTTACCGTTTTACCCAATAGAATGACAGTGGCGCCGTGCTGCGCGTAAGTCAGTGCTGCTGTTTTTCCTATGCCGTCACCAGCACCTGTTACTAATATAACTTTACCATTGAGTAAATCTTTTGCAGCTTGATATTCCAACATGAGTTAATACTTCCTCTGAGCTCAAACGCCCGTCACTTCTAGAGTCGCTGATATGATAAACAGCCGTTTAAAACAAACGATTAATTTTTACTCTGCTATTCGCTAACCGTTTGTGACAAAAATGTAGCTAAGTCAATACTTTTGCGTTAACTTGAGTTGAGTTAAGGGCTAACAATAAGCCCTATTGGTCATACTTTGCTGGCTATTGTGACCAATTTCCAAGTGAAAACAAAATTATTACAACAAGATTTGGGGAAAAAAGATGAAAAAGCTCTTTTTGGGTGTCGCAATCGCATCTGCATTAGGTCTCACTGGCTGTAGTGAAGACAGTTACAACGAATTAGTAGATAAAACGGAACCACTGGTCCCTCAGTCTGTTCTCGTTTTCGATCCCGCGAATAAAGAGGTCCCTTTGCCTAACGACTTACTCTTTAGTGGCACGCTTGATGGCACTTTAGAGATCCCAGGTGAGGACAGTGGTGACTATACTGATCCACAAATAGCTCTTGGTGCACTTGATGGTTGGTCTACATCATCTCCAATTAGTATTAAGGTTGCACCATCTACAGATAGTGAGGGCAATGTCCTGACTATTGATGGCGCTTCGGTAGCACAACCAGGTGCGGTTAGGATGTTTGAAGCCACCGTTGGTGGTGCACTATCTTCAGATCCTGAGTGTAAAGCTGCAGTTTCAGTTTCAGCGTGTAAAGTAGGCGCTGAGCTGCAGTTCGGAGTCGACTTTGTCTCGACGGCTTCGGGCAACTCAATCGCAATCGTTCCACTTAAGCCTCTTAAACATGGTCAGTCTTATATTTATGCTACGACGACTTTGATTCAAGATTCTGCAGGGCGTGCAATAGCACCTTCTTCGACCTATGGACTGCTAAAGCTAGATATCGAAACCAAACCTTTAGAAACACCTGATCAGTTAATGCTGCAAACATTGGTCAATAGCTACGAGAAAGGCATGGCCGCCGCGGGTGGCCCAGATGCAGATACCGTGACTTACTCAGGTTTATTTACGACACAATCGATTAGCAATGTGTATGAAACCACCAAGTTGCTAATGATTGACCCAACGCCTGGTAATCCTTATGCGCCTGCGTTAACGGCTATGCCAGCCCCTGCGGGTTACACCGTGGCTATGGCTGCAGGCTTAACACCAGCAGATGGTCTTGCTTATGTAGTGTCAGATTTAGCGGATGTATTTAAAGCGGAATTAAAAGTACCAATCTACGGTGATTGTTCATCTGCTGGTTGCTTAGATGCAGACTTTAATCCGACCATTAACGGTAGCTGGAAAGCACTTGGCGACAGCCCCGTTTCTGTATTACTTGCGATGAGTAACGGGACATTGAGCCAGACGAATTATGGCATGCAAGCTGTTGCTTATGGTATTGATCCCGCTGCAGGCGTTGCAAATCCAGCATTGTTAGTGGGTAAAGCTTGGTTCTTGAATGATGGCGTTACGCCAACAGATAGCACTAAGCACCTCACGAAGTTTAACCCAATCCCTGCAATCAAAGGTTATGAGAACATTTCAGTTCAAATAACATTACCAAACGCTGCTAAATTAGCCGGTTTTTATCAGCAGCAAGGCTTACCATTTACCCCTCCAACCAATGGCTGGCCAACAACGATTGCTATGCATGGCTTAGGTGGTGGTAAAGAGATGGCATTAGCTTATGCCGGCACTTATGCAGCATCGGGTATTGCGACTATTGCGATTGATATGCCTTTACATGGTGCACGTTCATTTGATGCAAATGGTGACGGAATTTATGAAATATCAGCAACTGACCCAAGTTTTGGTGATGTAGTTGGTACACCTGACGCGTTTAAAAATGGTAACCCATTAGTCTTCGTAAACATTGCCAGTACTTTGACTGTACGTGATAACTTCCGTCAAGCGACAGTTGATCACCTAGCACTTCGTGCAGCACTTACGGGCTTGTATCTAGGGATTGCTCAACAAAATGGTCAGCAGATTTTCGATATCAGTAAGATTAGTGCACAAGGGTTAAGCCTTGGTGGCATTGTCGGCACAACATTTTCAAACTATGCATCTACAGGCTTAAGAGATCCTGCTAGTGGCACTGAACTGCCGAATGTATATGGTATTAACGCGAGCTCTTTAGTGGCTCCAGCTGGTGGATTAGCAGGGGCATTTGCAGGTTCACCGACATTTGGTCCAGTTCTATTCCAAACGGTAACGGCTAGCGATACTTTCCAAGCGTTGGTTGACGCTGCTAATACAGGTGGTTATGAGCCGGGAAGTGACGAGTACACGGCATTAGTACAGGAAGTTTATGCTGGGTTTATTCCAACATTCGCATTCGCAGTGCAAACAGCATTTGACAGTGCAGACCCAATTAACCATGCAGCATCATTAGCAGCAACCAAATTACCCGTTCATGTCATTGAAGTGGTAGGGGATGCGACTAACAAGCCTGATCAAGTGTTACCAAACGCTGTGGCCAACTTCCCTCTATCGGGTACCGAGCCACTAATCGCGAACCTTGGCTTGAAATGTGTTTCTAGTACAAATGCAGGTTCTGGTGCAGTTCGCTTTAGTAAAGGTCATCACAGTTCAATTGTGAGTCCAAATGAAATTGAAGGTGTTACGGACGGAAAAGCCGCAGCAGCAACAGTTGAAATGCAGCAGCAAGTTGCAGCATTTGCACTTACGGCAGGTAAAGGTACTGCTACTATCTTGGTACAGGATTCATCAGTGATTCAAACTTGTCCTGAATAAGATTGATTTTTAATCGAATAAAAGCCCAGCTGATGCTGGGTTTTTTTATGGGCATTTTTTATTATTAAATAGGCTGTTAGAATAGCGGTAATTAATGAAATTAAAAATCGATTGGGCTGGAGAATATTTTGGAATTTCTGTACGAGTATGGGTTGTTTTTTGCAAAAGCAGTAACGATTGTAGTATCGATTCTGGCCGTTGTGATCGTGGTATTGGCATCAACTATTAAGCACAAGACCGATAAAGGTGAGCTTAAAATCACTAACATCAGCGATGACTTAAAATCGTTGAAGCATGATCTTAAAGAAGAGTTGTTGTCTAAAAAGGCATTTAAGGCTTATGAGAAGCAGATAAAAGCTGACGACAAAGCCAAAGAAAAAGCGCAAAAAAATAATAAAGAGCCAGAGATAGATCCCAAGGTCTATGTTATCGATTTTAAAGGCAGTATCGATGCGAGTGAAGTGGCATCATTGCGTGAAGAAATTAGCGCGATTATAACCATCGCCGACAAAGGTGATGAGGTTATTGTTAATGTTGAAAGTGGCGGTGGTATGGTTCATGGTTATGGCCTTGCTTCAAGCCAGCTTGATCGTTTGAGACAAGCACAAATTCCATTGTCTATTTGTGTCGATAAAGTGGCTGCTAGTGGCGGCTATATGATGGCTTGTGTGGCTAATAAAGTATATGCAGCTCCTTTTGCTATCGTCGGTTCTATTGGGGTCGTTGCTCAGGTGCCTAACTTTAATCGTCTGCTTAAAAAGCATGATATTGATTACGAGCAGCATACTGCAGGAAACTTTAAACGCACGTTGACCATCTTTGGTGAGAATACCGATGAAGGTCGCGAGAAGTTTCAACAAGAGCTGGAAGAGACACATGTGCTGTTTAAAGAGTTTATCTCTAAGTACCGTCCTGATCTTGATATTGCCAAAGTGGCAACGGGTGAGCATTGGTATGGTCAGCAAGCCATTGAACTTGGCTTAATCGATGAAGTGGCTACCAGCGACGACGTGATTATGAAGCTTGCCAATGAGCGCACTGTGGTTAAAGTGACTTACCAGCTTAAGAAAAAGCTTTCAGATAAAATAGCGCATGGCGCTTCTCTATCATTTAACGCAATTTTTAATAGATTAGCAGAGAAGAATCAGCCGCTTAAGTAGTTTATGCTGATAGTAAGTTGATTAAAAACCTGCTAATGCAGGTTTT
>NZ_PJBM01000116.1:0-20797 GCF_002836075.1 Shewanella sp. GutDb-MelDb
AGGCTCTTTCCAAAGCACCATCATCACACAATACTGTGGATACGTCAGCGACAACTCATCTAATAAGGGTCGATATGCGAGGATGAAAGCATCAGTCGAGATGTATTATGTTTTTTTTTCATGCAGAAGACGGCATAGGGGATGGGAGTCCGTCTCGTGGGGTCGTAGATGTGTATCAGTGCCAGGTTACATCCAATAAAATAGTCGATATACTTATCGCGAATGAGCCACCTCTTATTAGGGATTAGCCATGAGCCGTATGATCAACTCACTTGCCTTAATTACAGCGCTTTTATGTACACTGTTTAGTCAGTCTGTTACCGCTGAAAAACTCACTTACCTGATCATAGCGGAACAAGCAGAGCCGTTTCAAATCAACAGTGTGACCGACCATGTGCAGTCAGGGACCATCACTGACATCGTTAAATTTATTGCACAGAAAAAGTCACTTGAAATTGACCATCAGATCATGCCATTCAAACGCTACCTTTACGAGATCAAGCAACAGTCCTACCCTAATTGGATAAGTTATGGCTCACCTACATGGCGTGCTGCCGATGATCATATGGCACAAAGCAAACGTCTTTCAAAACAGGTTTTATTCAGCGCAGAACATATTATGGTGTCGCTAAAGAGTCAGCATGATTCCCCATTGAATATTAACGATGTAGTCGACAAAACCGTTATCCTGCTAAAAGGATTTGATTACCCTGGCCTAACACCCATAATCCAACAGAATGCGATGAATACACTTGAACTTAACAGCCACAAAAGTGCACTTCTTGCCCTTAAAAATGGTCGAGGGGATCTGTTTATCGAAATGAAGAGTCGGGTTTTGTATAGCATTAGACAGCACCAGATAGATGCATCCACCTTTAATTTTACAGATATTCCTGATGCTATCGCACCTGTCGACATTCACTTAAGTTACGGTGATGCCGTACCGCAGGAGCTTATCGACTCGATTGATCTACAAATTTTGCAGATGAAAGCTAACGGTGAGATAGCAAGAATTATCAGTCATTATCAATGAGTCTCACTCTTAGTTAGGTGATGTTATTTTCTTTTATTAAGAACACTGTTTTCTACTGACATAAAACAGCGCTTGTCATAGTGTTGCCAATTCTAAGTTCTGATACAATCTGCGCCACTAAAATGAAGCTTCTTAATAATAAAAGTGTGCCCTATGAATCTTGCCGATAAAGTTTTAGTCGTAAATGACAACCTTCCCATCCGTACCGACAAACCTGTCCATTCTGGTAAAGTTCGCAGTGTTTACTGGTTAACAGCAGAAGACAGCGCTCGCTTAATCAAAGATAAAGGCTATGACGTTCCCTCTGACGCCCCATTAGCAATAATGGTGATCAGTGATCGTATATCTGCTTTTGATTGCGTATGGCAAGGTGAGAACGGTTTAAATGGTGTTCCTGGTAAAGGAACAGCATTAAACGCGATTTCAAACCACTGGTTTAAGTTATTTAAAGAGAAAGGCTTGGCTGATAGCCATATCCTTGATATTCCTCACCCGCTGGTATGGATTGTCCAAAAAGCACGCCCAGTGATGATTGAAGCGATTGCCCGCCAATACATTACCGGTTCAATGTGGCGCGCTTATAGCAAAGGTGAACGAGAGTTTTGCGGGATCACGCTGCCTGAAGGTTTAGAGAAAGACCAAAAACTGCCTGAGATCCTTATCACTCCTTCAACTAAAGGGGTGTTAACTGGCCTTGAAGGCGTACCTGAAGCTGATGATGTCAATGTATCTCGTCGTGACATAGAACGTCATTATAAGGGCTTTAAATTCAGCAATACTGATGACATCGATCTTTATGAGAAATTGCTTTCTGAAGGCTTTGATGTGATAAGCGAAGCATTAGCAGAGCAAGATCAGATTTTTGTTGATACCAAATTTGAGTTTGGCTATGTCCATGACGCAGCTGGCAACGAAAAACTCATCTATATGGATGAAGTCGGCACCCCAGATAGCTCACGTATTTGGGATGGTAGTTCTCATCGTGACGGTAAGATCATTGAGCAATCAAAAGAAGGCTTTAGACAGTGGCTGCTAAACCACTTCTCTGATGCGGATATCTTACTCAATAAAAACCGCATGGAAGAGCGTTTCTCACTCGCTAAAGACAACAAACTGCCAGAATCGGTAATGATGGATATCTCAAATACCTACGTTGGTATTGCAGAGAAAGTGATCGGTAAGAAACTTCACATAAGTGAAAACCCAAAGCAAGAGATCATTGATACTTTGCGCAATGAGTATCAACTTATCGTTTAAGCTCGATTGGGTTTAACGTTCAGTATTAATATATAGCAAAAAGCCGCAATTAATATTGCGGCTTTTTAATGGTGTGTGACCAGAGTCATTATTGCTTACGTGGCTTCTTTTTATAAATAGACTCTTCGCCTTCAGGACGTGTTTTTAAGACTTTAAGAAACCACATATATTGTTCAGGGTAAGCTAATATGACTTGCTCTACCGCTTTATTCAATGCAATCGCTTCATTCTCTTTCCCCTGCATGCTGTCAGGTGCGATGGCCGGCATCACCGTTAACTCATACTGACGCTTAGTTTGGTCATAACCAATCTTGACCGGCATCACTTGCGCATTTCCTGCTTGAGCTAGACGGCCAACCACGGGCAGCGTTGCTTTAGTCGTGCCGAGAAATGGCGCAAAGATACTTTTATCGGGTCCAAGATCTTCATCGGGTAGATAAAAAAAGCTGTTGTTGCGCTTTAATTCTGAGAGCAATGCTCTAATCCCCGCCTCACGCATATAGATGTTGCCACCTTGCGAGCTGCGCATACGATTATTAAACCAGTTAAAGAGGTCATTCTTGTGGGCTTTAGCCATAGAGACCATAGGTAAATCAAGATTTAGGCGCAGACCTGCATACTCAATACCCCACACATGCGGCATGATAAAAATCACCGGTTGCCCAGCTGCGGTTGCTTGCTCAACATGCTCAAAGCCAATAAGTTTAACTCTGTTACGAATATTTTGACGAGACTTAACTAACAGCTCTGATTGAGCTAGCAAAATCATTACAAAATTTTCGACATTATCTCGAATCAACCCCTCTATCTCATCATCCGATTTATGAGGGAAACAGGTCGTTAAATTTGCTCTTGCAACTTCAATAGGCTTTACCGCAATTTTCATTACGAGTTTAGCCAACTGACGCGCGATGGGATCTCTTAACCACGCAGGCATAAGGCCAAAAAGCACTAACACTAATATCGCTACCCAAGTAAGCCAATACTTAGGGTGTAATAAAGATAGCCTGAAGCGACGGTCAAAATATTTAGGTTTTCTAGACAAACGCAAAACCTCGTTAGCAGATGAATAACAGAAAAAGCCACTCAATTGAGTGGCCTCTTCATCACGATGCTAGTGCAATTACTTCTTTGCGTTAGCTTCTTCGACGCGACTTTTCAGCTTTTGTCCTGGACGGAACGTCACAACACGGCGCGCTGAAATAGGGATATCTTCTCCCGTCTTTGGGTTCCTTCCCGGTCTTTGATTCTTATCTCTCAGGTCGAAATTGCCAAAGCCAGATAGCTTGACCTGCTCACCACTTTCAAGGGCTTGACGAACTTCTTCGAAAAACGTCTCTACCATCTCTTTCGCTACTCTCTTATTGATACCTAGCGTTTCAAAAAGATGTTCTGCCATTTCGGCTTTGGTAAGTGCCATACTTTTAGTCCCTCAACGATGCGTTGAACTCGTCTTTCAAAGAAGAAACCACCACATCTACCATCGCTGCGATCTCTTTCTCTTCAAGTGTACGAGAGTTATCTTGTAATAAGAGTGCGATTGCAAGGCTCTTTTTGCCTTCCTCTACACCTTTACCTTGGTATACATCAAACAAGTTTATGCCAACCAACTGATTTTCGCCAACTTTTCTTATCATTTTTACAACATCAGCCGCTGCAACAGAGTCATCGACTACGATGGCGATGTCACGACGGTTCGCTGGAAACTTAGATACAGTCTGGGCTAGCGGTAAATTAGCATGCAATAACGCGTCTAATTCGAGCTCGAAAATAATTGTTTTGCCATTAAGGCCAAATGGCTTCTCAAGGGTCGGATGAACCGTGCCTATGATACCAATAACACAATCATTTCTCAATATTTCAGCACATTGGCCCGGATGAAGCGCTGGATGTGATGCTGCTCTAAAGCTAAATTCACTGTCCGCAACCGTTAATCCGATGACGGCTTCGAGATCACCTTTTAGATCGAAGAAATCAACGGTATTTGATTCCATTGACCAGTGCTCATCATTCTGATTACCTGAAATAACCGCGGCAAGCATAGGTTGCTGTGACACACCAGAGTCTGCCGTTGCATTGGGGATGAAACGCAGGCCGCTTTCAAATAATCTAACGCGATTTTGCTGACGGCTTTGGTTATAACCGACTGCCGATAAAAGACCGGTAAACATCGATAAACGCATTGCTGACATTTCAACCGAAATAGGATTCGGTAAAATCATCGCCTCTGCACCAGGGTGCAGCAGATTCTGTTGTTTAGGATCTACAAAACTATAAGTAACCGCTTCTTGGAAACCACGTGCAACCAACATGCTACGAACACGTTTAAGACTGATATCAGACTCATTGTGATCAGACATGCTTAGTTGCGCAATTGGTGCAATATTTGGAATATTGTTATAACCGTAGATACGAGCAACTTCTTCAATTAAATCTTCTTCAATTGCCATATCAAAACGGTAAGTCGCTGTAGTAACGCTCCACTGTCCTTCACTAACGTCAACCGCAAAGCCAAGACGCTCTAGAATTTCAGTGACATCGCTATCTTCAATATGGTGACCTAAAATGCGATCTAACTTGCTGCGACGCAATACTATTTGTACTGGTTGTGGCAAGTTAGCGTCAGATTTAGCTTCAACGACAGGGCCCGCTTCACCACCACAAATATCAAGCACGAGACGGCTGGCGCGATCCATTACTTTATGTTGCAACTCTGGGTCAACACCACGTTCAAAACGGTGTGATGCATCTGTGTGCAAACCAATTTTACGAGCTTTACCTAAAATGGCTAAAGGTGCGAAGAATGCGCACTCAAGCATAATGTCGGTAGTTTCAGCAGTAACACCTGAGTACTCGCCGCCAAATACGCCAGCAAGTGCTAATGGTTTAACCTGATCGGCAATAATCAACATACCTTCAGGGATAGTGATCTCATTACCATCAAGTAATGTCAGCTTCTCTTCACCATTAGGTTTGCGAACCTGAATACCGCCTTCCAATTTAGCATTATCAAATGCATGCATTGGCTGACCAAACTCAATCAACACGAAGTTAGTGATATCAACAATCGGGTCAATTGAACGAATGCCACTACGACGTAGCTTTTCTTGCATCCAAAGAGGGGTAGCCGCTTTAACGTCGACATTTTTGATAACGCGACCTAAATAACGTCCACACTCTTGCTCAGCTTGAAGATCAATACTCACTTCATCGCTAATGGTTGCCGTAACCGCTTCCCAAGTTGGTTCAGTAACCGCTTGACGGTTTAATACACCCACTTCACGAGCCAAACCCGCCATACCTAAACAATCGGCACGGTTAGCGGTTAAATCTACATCAATAACCGCATCATCAAGTTGCAGATATTCACGAATATCTTGACCGATAGGCGCATCGGTTGGTAACTCAATAATACCATCACTTTCAATGTCGATACCTATCTCGCCGTATGAGCAAAGCATACCGAAAGAAGGTTCGCCACGGAGTTTTGCTTTTTTGATTTTAAAATCACCAGGCAAAACAGCACCAACCATTGCAACGGCAACTTTAAGGCCTAAACGACAATTTGGAGCACCACAAACAATGTCGATTAGCTCTTCACTACCCACATTAATTTTAGTCACGCGGAGTTTATCCGCGTCAGGATGCTGACCACACTCTACAACTTCACCTACTATTACACCGCTAAATTCTGCAGCAACAGTATCAATACCGTCGACTTCAAGACCCGCCATCGTAATTTGGTGTGCTAATTCTTCACGATTAACGCTTGGGTTAACCCATTCACGAAGCCAAGATTCGCTAAATTTCATGCTATACAGCTCCGTTTATTTAAATTGCTTAAGGAAGCGAAGATCATTTTCAAAGAAAGAACGTAAATCATTCACGCCATAGCGCAACATTGATAAACGTTCGACACCCATACCGAAGGCGAAACCAGAGTATATTTCTGGATCAATCCCCACGCTACGCAGTACATTTGGATGTACCATGCCGCAACCAAGCACTTCTAACCATTTACCATTTTTACCCATTACATCCACTTCTGCTGAAGGCTCAGTGAATGGAAAGTAAGATGGACGGAAACGCACTTCTAAGTCTTCTTCAAAGAAATTACGTAAGAAATCGTGCAATATCCCTTTAAGCTCTGCGAAGTTAACCTTCTCAGCAACCAACAAACCTTCAACTTGATGGAACATTGGCGTATGTGTTTGATCGTAATCGTTACGGTATACACGGCCAGGAGAGATAATACGCAGTGGAGGCTTTTCATGCTCCATAGTACGGATCTGTACACCAGATGTTTGAGTACGCAACATCACTTTCGGATTAAAATAGAAAGTATCGTGATCAGCACGCGCTGGGTGATGCTCTGAAATGTTCAATGCATCGAAGTTATGAAAGTCATCTTCAATTTCTGGACCATCTTTAACTGTAAACCCAAGTTCACCGAAGAAGCTCTCAATACGCTCAATCGTACGAGTAACGGGGTGCAGTCCACCGGTCTCGATATGACGCCCAGGTAGGCTCACATCAATACTCTCAGCTTTCAACTGCGCTTCAAGCTCTGCCGCTTTCAATCCATCGATGCGTGTAGACAGTTGCTGTTGAACCGCTTGTTTAGCTTGGTTCACAGCTTGACCAAAGGCCGGTTTCTCTTCTGGGGGTAGTTTCCCCATCATCTTCATCATGTCAGTGATTTTACCTTTCTTACCAAGGTAATCGACACGGAGGTCATCAAGCGCTTTTAAATCTGTAGCGTCTTTGATGGCGGCTAAGGCCTGTTCTACGATCTCTGTTAACTGTGACATCATCTCTTCCAGTGCATGTAGGAAAACCTACGAGTCTTCGGGCTTACATATTTTCTTAGGTGAAAATAGAAAAAGACACAAATTTTACGCGAGCAAACCCTATTTTACTAGGGTTAATTACGCCTTTTTATAAGCTAACTGTTTATTTTGCTTAGTCCTTGTTCGAGTACAAACCACTCCTATTCGCTCGCGTTGTAAAATTTGCGCCCCTTTGCGTAGATATAAGCGGGTTATTATTCTGCCTCAAAGGTACTCTATCGCGATTAGTTAACATCAGAAAACCCAAGCTATATAACAGATTCAATTACTTAACCCATCTAAAGAACAAAAAAACCACAAACAGATATGAATCTGTAACACATTGGTAAAGTAATTATTGTTTTTGCCGATAAATAATATGGTCGCCGTTCTAGGATTGAGAGAAAATTATGAAAGAAGTTAAGTTTCGCTGGGTCGATAAATACCTTATCCATATGACGTTAAAATCAAAATTTGCTGTTATGGCAATAATTCCTATTTTAACTTTGATAGGTTTCACGCTCGTATTAAGTCATCATTTCGATGAAAACCTACAACAATCTCAACTGATACAAGCTCAGCAATATAATCAAAAAATGAGCGATGCGCTCGACAAAGCCTATCAATTTGTTGCAGATGAAGACAAACAACCTTTTTTAAATGCGTTGAACGGTGATATCAGCCTATATGATGAGAATGAGGCTACGCGAGATGCCAAATCCTTAGCAAGTCAGGGCGGAGGAGCTCAAGTACAAGGTAACCGTATTAAAAGTGTCAGCCGCAGCCAAAACGGCTTGATAACGGTATCGAATATTGCATTAGAGCAAGAGAGCAGCAACGGTTATTTTATCTACGGTACGCTTGCTGGATTGATTCTGTTAATTTTAATCACCAGTTATTATATCTCTAGCTTTGTCGGTGGCGCGTTATACACCAATGTTATGGCGTTAAAGAGAGCAGCTGATGGCGATCTCACCGGTCGACTTAACTTTTTTGAAGTCAAAGATGAGTTTAGTATCTTAGCGATTAGTATCGATACCTTGGTTGATCGGCAGCATAAGCTGGTCACTCAAATGACCCATGCCAACACCCAGATCCGTAACGTAGTGCAAGCATTTAGAGATACAGCTCAAGAAGGCCAATCGCTGGCAATGAACCAAAGGCAGCATTTAGACTCTCTTGCGACCGCAATGGAAGAGATGACAGCCGCAGTGAAAGAGGTTGCCCGCAATGCAGAACAGTCGTCTATAGAAACCCAAGAAGCAAATAACCAAGTTGATGCAGGCTCTCGAGACATAGCTGTAACAGTGGATGCTATTGGTGGCCTCAGTAATGAAATTGCGCAAGCGTCTGATGCTGTCAATAATCTTAACGAAAATGCCGCAAAAATTGATGAAGTAGTTACGACCATTAATGCTATTTCCGAGCAAACTAACCTGCTCGCGTTAAATGCTGCAATTGAAGCCGCAAGAGCAGGAGAACAAGGTCGAGGTTTCGCCGTCGTCGCTGACGAAGTCAGAACGCTAGCAGGACGAACTCAAGCCGCGACAGTTGAGATAAAATCGATGATCGAGGCGCTTCAATCTGGTTCGAGAAATCTAAAACATGTCATGGGCCGTACGGTCGAAAAGGCTGAAGAAGGTAAAAAACATGTGCTTGATACCGGTAACGATCTTCAAGGCATTGCGCATCATAGTGCTAAGGTCTACGAAATGAGCATATTGATTGCAACATCCGCCGATGAACAATCTGCCGTTGCCAATGAAATTGCAACCAACTTAATGGAGATCCGCAATCAATCCCATGATGTTGAACAATCCGCTAATCAATCCGTTGCAGGCTGCGATGAACTGCACGCAACAGCGGAACAACTTGATACATTGTTGATAGGGCTCAAAATATAGTTAACATTGTTAATATAAAAAAGGGTAGCACTTTAGTGCTGCCCTTTTTTGTGTCACTATCTAAATTGTTACAATCCTAATAGTGTATTGTTTTACAATAATTTAACAAGGCTTGTATACTTGACCTATCGTTTCAATTTTATCCTTAAACAGTATGGATGCTCGTTAAGGAAGCAACTCACTATTTGAGCGTAACTTTAGCATGCAAAATCGTAAGAACCGCCCCCCTAAATTGACTGATTGGCGTAAAAGTTTACCGATGAAATTCATGTTCATCCAACTCGCGGTGGCTACAATCATCATCTTAGCCAGTGTTTGGTTTCTTAAGTCTATTGAAATAAATCGACTCATTGATAATCAGCAAACATTGAATATTAATGTCGGTAAAGCGATTACAGCAACTTTGCAGCAAAAAACCAATCGAATTGAACGTTTAGCCGTCTCCATTAGCGCGCTTGGTGAGCTGTACCAGCACAACCCTTCTCTTTTAGACGAAAGTATTCCAGCATTACTCGATCAGTTAGGCCAAGAAGCGGTTATTCTCGGCGGTGGAGTTTGGCCCGAGCCCAAGGCTTTTGACAAAGATAAACGTAAAGATAGCCATTTCTGGGCACGCAACCCCAGCGGGAAACTGCTCAAAGTTGACGATTATAACCAAGACGACAACCCTAATTACTACCAAGAAAACTGGTATATCCCAGCAAAGTATTACCCAGCAGACACGACATATTGGTCTAAATCTTATATCGACCCTTTTACACAAGATCCCATGATTACCGCCTCGGTGCCGATGTGGTCTCATCATGAGTTTATTGGCGTATCTACCGTTGATGTTGCGCTATCGAGTCTCGACGGTTTTTTCAAAACAGCCCTATCTGGACAAAGAGGCTATGTATTTGCACTGGATCAGCAAAATAGGCTGCTCTCATTCCCAAGCCTAGATACTGATCTTACTGAAGAGGGAGTCCTAAAGCGTTTATTTCAACCTTTTGCTGATTTCACCGAGCAATATGAGTCGTTCAAACCACTGCAAGCTAGAATAGATGAAATCGACGCAGAGTTTATGCGCCAAGCCAATATAGACAAGGCTTACACTGCAAAGCAACTTGAAAATGTTACGGCAAATATCCCGCCAAATGAACGTGCCAAACTTACCGCGCTGATTAACCAAAATGCAAAAAACAAACTGCAAAGTGTTCAATTAATTGCCAGCATAGAGCTCGACAATGATCCGCAACTGCAAGAGCCTGTTATTGTCACCGTTTTCTTAATGCCGGGGACTTATTGGAAAATAATCCTTGTGACGCCATTAACAGCGGTAGAAACCAGCGCTAAGTCGATGGCGAGTTCCGTAGGTCTTTATTTAGTGGGCATTCAGATTTTTGCACTGATGTTGTTATTCATTTTGCAAAACAAACTCTTTATTAACCCCATTAGTCGAATGGTGAACGCACTCAACAATAGCAACTCGGCATTAATTGAGCTTGAAAGCAATAATCGAAAAGATGAGATTGGCATGCTCGCAAAAGCATTCAGTTCCCGCACGCACCAATTAGAGATAGCCCTGGCCAGTTTAGATGCCACCAACCTTGCTTTAGAAAAGCAGTTAGAGGTTCAACAGCTAGCACAAGCAGAACTAAAAGAGAGTAAAGAGCAGCTCAATTTAGTATTGAACTCCGCACATAACTTAATATTCATCAAAAATATCAATGGTGAGCTCACACTTGTTAACGATCAATTCTGCCGTACTGTTGCGTTAAATCGAGATGACATTATTGGTGTGAGAGACCATTTAGTATTGCCCAGAGATGTTGCCAAAGTAAATAGCGACAACGATAAGATGGTTCTCACGCAGAAACGAGAACTCAGTTACGAGCAAGCATTCCCAAGTGAAGGCAATTTTCACACCTATTTAGTTACCAAATTTCCAATATTGAACAGTCAACAAGAGGTTGTATCCATAGGCACGATTGCATTTGATATAACCGAAACCAAAAAGCTTGAGCTAAAAAACAAAGCCCAGTTTGAGATCCTCAGGCAAGAAAAGTCCAAAAACATCCGTTTCATTGAAAAATTGGAACAGACCAATAAACGACTACAAGATGAAACGGTACAAGCACGCATACAATCAAATAAGGAGTTTAACTACGAAAAAGTTAAACTTGATAATCAAGCACTATACCCTACCCTAGTGGCAAACCTTGTCAGGCCAATATTTCGACAGCAAGATGAACTCGCAGCCAAGGCTTACCGCTTATCCAATGGTACCCTTAATGCGGCTGATTTTGGTGTAGAACTGACAGAACAGACAGAACGTTTAAGACATTTAGAATACTTACTTTCAGCGCAAGACTATGGGGCTAAGCCAATTGATTTAGTCCAACTATTAGAGCATATCATCGCACTATTACGGCCTAAGTTTGTCGACGCAGATATTGATCTAGAGATCCAAAGTGATAATAGGCTCATCGTAGACGGTATCCATTGGCACTTTTTAATCCTGTTTTATAGGCTCATTAATAACACGTTAACCGATGCGTTTGATCCTCATCAAACGAACAAAAGTATTAAGCTAATTTTGGTGAAACAGAAAAATGAGCTGATCATCACCGTATATGATAATGGCAAAGGATTTACCACAAACCAACGGGATGCATTACAGCTGCAAATTACTGAAAATGAAATTCATGGCACAATATCTACATTGTCGGTGTGGTTGCAAAGTGAGTTTAATGGAAAAGTACAATTGCGCAGCTTGCAGGCTGGAGCTCAATATAAAACACAAATCAGTTGCTCTTTATCGCTGACATAAAAAAACACTCATTAGAGTGCTTTTTTATACGCCTAAAGAGCGTCAATCAAACTACATTGATACATCGACAATATAATGACCTTGTATCCAGTTACGGCCGATTAACAGCTTGTAGGTCATTTTACTTCTATCTCGTAGATTAACTTTAACTTTATATTCTTCACCTAACTCGCCAATGTTGAGTTCAACCATGTAGCGGGTTTCACTGCCTTGCGCGTTGCGAATAAGTGATGTTTCAACGATACGAGATTTTACGACCTTAGACTCACCCTTTTCATTCTCAGTGGTAAAATGAATCACCTTACCGACATTTTTATTCATGTCGGTCTCTTCATTTTCAATCTTAAAGTCGACAGCATGTAAGGAGTTTTCTACCGCTCCCGTATCAATACGAGTTTTAAACATCATACCTGACTCAACAATGCTGATCGGAGCGGTCGGGCCAATATACTTTTTATCAGAAACATCCACTACATAGCGGCCTTTGAGCCAATTACGGCCAATGAGCAATTTATAATCCATATGGCTACGATCACGTAAATTAACTCTTACCTTTCGCTCTTCTCCTTTAAAGCCAACATCTAGGTCGACCATATAGCGTGTTTCTGTGCCTTGAGAATTACTGACTGTCGATGTCTTAACAATCTTAGCTTTTATTCGTTTAGACTGACCCGTTGCGTTTTCGGTCGTAAAGGACAACGTTTTACCGATGTTGTCTTTCATGTTTTTAGCACTTCCACCTTCCACTTTAAGATCGACAGCATGTAAAGAGGTATTCACCGCCCCTGTATCTATACGCGCAACATAGGGTAAATCTGCATGTGCTACAAACATATTCGCTGTAGAGCCAATTACCGCCTTATCATTGGCCTGAACAGATAATGAAGTCATCAAGGTCAAGAGGCACCATCCCATTTTTTTTAGCATCGCTATTCCTAAATATAGTTAAGTCAATTTATGGCTTGTTTGAAGTTATCATAGCAAGAAATCTTACCGTTTGGCGCCAAAGCTGTATCGGAAATGATGCTTATCTCATCGATAAACAATTCAATAAGCTTGAATTTTTATCGATAGCACGCCAACCAAATAAATTTAGCAGCTCAAAGCTGACGTTAGGTTGAACAAAGTGTCTAAACAAGTGCTCAGAAGAAATGAAGAACAAATAGCACCAACAACATAGCAGAAAAGACGCAATGGCATACATACCAGCGCTTATGAAAACTCTGTTTATAGAGCCTAACGTTCCGATAAAACTGCACACCTAGCCAGACAAGGATAAACGGTACAAAAGGGAGAGAGATGACGAGAGGGAAAAAACCCCAGCCTAAGTCCAATGCATTCTGACTGAATAGGCGCAAAAAACACCAAAAAACAAACAAGCAAAAATAAACAAGCAAATGTTGTCCATTTATAGAGCGCTTTAGATTTTCTAGCATCGAATTCTCAATGTTCATAACTGAACATTAGGCCTTATTGAAACAAGCAACAAGGCTAAATAGAGAGAATTCTGTAACGAAATATAAAATCAATTTGCACTATGCTGCCATGAGCTTAGCAATCTCTTGGTCAAACAAGTTCTTGATCAGGCATGAAAACTCTGTAATGAACAATGTCTGTTCAGCAGTTGCTTTATGCGTCGCCACTCTTGCAAGGATCTCTTCAAGATCATACACAATCGAGTCAACCTCTCTAATCACTATGTTTCGCTGAGCAAAGCTCAAAGACGGGTTTTGACCACAAACCATGATAATTTGAGCTGCAAGCTGTTCTTCAAACAGCTCCATAACCGTGTCTTCAGCCGCTGATTGTTGTTGCGAGTTTTCAAATATACCTAAATGTTCAGTCAAATATTGAACAAGGTGCATATACCCGTCTGTATCGGTAACCATATCCCTTCCGAAATATGCAAAGTGCATAAATGATAAAGCGGCTCAAAAAGAGCCGCAAATTCTTTTGGATAAGAATCTTATCTGAGTTTAAAGTGAAATGATATTGCCTAGATCTATTTCTTGAGGTTCAAAATAAAGGAGACTGGCACCGCTTTACTAATTGCCGACAACCCTGCTATCTCGCGCAGCTTTTCAATACCTTGCGTCAAACCGAAGCTGTCTGAATTAACAATCACTGGCATGACACTCGCAACGAGTAGATTAGCGTTAGAAAGCCTAGCAATGCTCACAGTAAAGGGGAGACTCACTTTCTTGCCGTGTAAGTCCACCTGCCCATCAATCGTGGCGATTTTTGACTCTCCAACGGCAATACTATTAAGCAGCTTCTTATCTACTTTGGCAGATAACGTCAGCTTGGGGTATTTATCAACGTCAAACAATAACGACCCCATACGTTCGTCTCTGATCTCAACTTGGGTATCAACACTCGCAAGAGAAATGGTCAACTCAAATTCGCCATTATCATTGAGCGTTCCCGCAATGGTTTTAAAATGGTGAACTTCGGCGATATCGCCTTTTTTAATCGAAATGAAATTGACGTTTGATTCATCATTTGTCACTTTCCAGCTTGCTGCTGACGTGACAAACGATAACGGAATGAGTAGTAATCCAATTATTATATTGTTCATGGTTGCTCCCTCTAGAAAAATAGTGATAGATATCAATATGCAAAACAACATCAGCTGCTAATTTAGCACAAGCGGTTACCTCACACAGTAAATTCTAATTTCACAGTATGTGATTATTTTAGTACATGGGGCGATTTTGCTGCCGTTAAAAGCAAAAATGCCACTTAATGAAGTGGCATTCTTACTAATAAATGACTACGGGGCTAGTCTATCTCGCTGCCATTGACCATCGGCTGATTTAACATAAATAAATCGATCATGCAGCCTGTTCTCGCCGCCCTGCCAAAATTCAATACTTTTTGGTTTAACGATGTAGCCTCCCCAAAACTTTGGCAATGGAACATCGCCATTGGCAAACTTAGCCTTCATCTCGGCGAATTTAGTTTCCAGTGCTTTCCTGGCTGAAATGGGGCTAGATTGCTTGGAAACCCATGCCGCAATTTGACTGTCTTTTGGGCGAGACATGAAGTATTTCACTACTTCCGTCTTTGATAATGGTTCGGCTATACCGGTTATCGCCACTTGTTTTTCTAACGTATGCCAAGGAAATAGCAAGCTTACTTGTGAATTATGAGCAATATGCTGCGCTTTACGGCTCTCAAGGTTGGTAAAAAACACAAAGCCATCATTGCCAAATCTTTTAAGTAAAACAATCCGCTGAAACGGCTGACCACTTTCATCCACAGTGGCAACTGACATTGCGGTTGGATCTTTTATCTCTGAGTCCTTAACCACTTCTAGCCAAGAAGTAAAAAGGTCCATCGGATCATCAGGCACATTCTCACTGTGCATCTCTCCTAGAGAATACTCTCGCCTGATATCGCTTAGCTCTGACATCTATCAATCCTTTCATATTGCATGCAAAAAGAAGTACTGCAGATATTCATGTAAATACCTGTCCCAATAGCTTACTTAACTTTGCCGTTAGAATCAGCCCAAACATGCAATAATTCAAGCCCTAATGTGGCACCTGCCAATGCAGTGATCTCAGCACTATCATACGCTGGTGCGACTTCCACCACATCCATACCAACGATGTTCATACCATTCAAACCACGAATGATTTTCATCGCTTTATCGCTCGTTAGACCACCACATACAGGTGTGCCTGTGCCTGGCGCAAATGCAGGATCTAAGCAATCAATATCAAATGTAACGTACATCGGCATATCGCCGACTCTTTCACGGATTTGTGCGACGATTTGCTCAGCACTTTGATCATTCGCGGCGCCTGCATCAATCACTTTGAAGAGGTGGTTTGATTGATCGTACTCCGTTCTTATACCCACTTGAATAGAGTGTTCTGCAGCAATAAGGCCCTCTTTCGGTGCGTGATAAAACATCGTACCGTGGTCATACTTACTGCCTTGGCTGTAAGTGTCAGTATGCGCATCGAAATGGAGTAACGCCATTTTCCCATGTTTTTTATAGTGAGCACGTAGTAGCGGTAAAGTAACGAAATGATCACCACCGAAACTCAATAGCGCTTTACCAGACTCAACAATTGCCGTAGCAAAATCTTCAACTCGCTTAGTAAAGTCAGCAGAGTCACCACAGTCATAAACAAGATCACCGGCATCAACCACTTTAATGTGATCACTTAGTTTAAATTTCCAAGGCCAGCGTGACTCTTCCCACGCTAAGTTAACGGAGGCTTGACGGATTGCACCCGGTCCCATGCGGCCGCCTGAACGTCCTGTGGTTGCCATATCGAAAGGCAAACCTAACACCACAACATCTGCATCACTCTCTAATGGCTTAAACTCTAATGGCAATCTTAAATAGCCAAACGCATTTGAGTAAAGCGAGTAATCAGGTTTGTCAGCGATAGTAGTCATAAAAGCTCCGTAAAAGGTCTAAATTCACAATATATGAGCTGTTAACTTGTCGCTAGCAGCTTGAATGTAATGTTTATAATTAAAATAATTAGTTGTATTAAGCTGCAGGTCACAACGAGCTACTTCAATATGTTCAGGAAAGCCACTCGTGCTAATTTGTTGATTAACACCGATCACATCCCAACTACGGGGGTGTAAGATATTTAACATGGCGGTGAATATATTGAACGCATACAGCTCAAAGTTCAAGTTCGTTTCAATACTCACATAAGCACTTTGTGCTTGAGGTGTAATATGAACGGTTAAGAACTGTTCGCCATTCAAACCATTTACTGAGTAGCCACAAGGATCGAAAAGGTGATCATCAAAAATGAAATCGGGTAATAATGCGTGTAGATTGAGCAGGCTCAATATCATCGGCTTGATTTGATTGGGTTGACGAAGGTAATCAGCGACCTCGCCTTTGATATGATACATCAACAAACTAGTGCTACTGCTGAGTTTTTCAGTCATTTCGCTGCAAAAAAGATAATGGTGATGACCATCTAAATGACCCACACGATATGCGGTTCCGCTTAGCCTAGATTGTAATTGTTTAGCGTCATCTTCAAAGTGTGTAGATTGAAGGTGAGACAAAAACTCGCTCTTTCTCTGATAGTTAAATGATGAAATATTATCTGCACCGATTTCATCAATCAAAAAAATGCCAGCTTTAACTAGGTTGGTATTACCACATGTAATGAGTAATAGTTTGTTATCCCAAACAAAAAGGCTAGATTCACTTAAGATATAAGCATCACAGTCGTCATTTGACATGACGGAAAGAATATCTGCTCCTGCTAGTGTAAGTCCACGATCCCAGAACGCACGTTCATAGCTTCGTAGTGAACGAACTCCACATTTGACTCGGAGCTCGATTTTCTTTTCTGAACCTTCAAAAAACATCTAGCTACTCTTTTTTGCGTAAAAAATAAGACCAGCGCTGAGTACACTCAACACTGGTCTGATAAAACTCAACATCTATCTAAACGATCAAAAATCTTCTAGATACGTATACCCTTTTAAGCCTAACTGCAGCTCTTCAAGAATACTACTGCGCTCATCTTCATCAATATGCTTATTAACTAATTCTTCGTAAGTTCTCATAAATGAAACCGCTTCCAAATTCACATACCTAAGCACATCTGCGACCGTGTCCCCTTCTAATACCGAATCAATATTAGTGCGGCCATTTTCATCAATTCGAACCACTGCAGAGTTAGTATCGCCAAATAAGTTATGCATGTCGCCTAAGATTTCTTGATATGCCCCGACTAAAAAGAAGCCTATAAGGTAAGGGCTTTCTTGCGTCCAAGCAGGTACTGGCAGCGTGGTTTCAATACCTTGTCCATCAACATATTGATCAACAATACCGTCAGAGTCACAGGTAATATCAAGCATTACCGCGCGGCGTTCAGGTGCTTTATCTAATCCTGAAAGGGGTAATACCGGAAAGACTTGATCAATCCCCCATGCATCAGGCAATGACTGAAACAATGAAAAATTAACAAAGAACTTATCGGCTAACTTTTCGTTTAACTCATCAATAACCGGACGATGGAAACGATATTTCGGACTCATGCTGCCTTGTAACTCATGGCATACACGCAAGTTAATTTGCTCTGCCCAGGCTCTATCTGCAAGGCTCAGTTGTCCTAATGCAAATAGAGAATGCGCTTCACTAAGATCGCTTTGACAGTCATGGAAAATTTCGATTAATGCTCTTTGATCCGCTTTACCACTCACTTCAGTCCAAGATTGCCACATATTTTGTAGCAATTGTGGTGCATCCTCAGCAGGAGGTAAGATGTTTTCCGGCTTATATGACTCAGTACCGATAACATCTGTCAATAATACCGCGTGATGTGCGGTTAAGTAGCGGCCAGATTCTGAGATAATCCTCGGCATCGGCTGCTCATATTCTTTACACATATCATTAAGCACGCTAACGATATTGTTGGCATACTCAGTTAAACCGTAGTTCATCGAGTTTGCACTTTGACTACGGGTACCGTCGTAATCAACCGCCAGCCCACCGCCAACATCAAAGCACTTAACATTGGCGCCTAGTTTCATTAATTCACAATAAAAACGGCCGGCTTCACTTACGCCTTGGCGAATATCTCGAATATTGGCAATTTGCGATCCTAGATGAAAATGCAATAACTCTAATGAGTCCAACATACCTGCATATTTCAATTCATCGATAACTTTGAGAACTTGTGCGGCTGACAGCCCAAATTTAGACTTTTCGCCGCCACTCGCCTGCCACTTACCTTTGCCTTGAAATGCTAAACGCACTCTTAAGCCGAGTCTCGGCGTCACGCCAAGCTCTTTAGCTTGTTCTAGCACCACTTTAAGCTCAGACATTTTCTCAAGCACAATGTAAACCTTATGCCCAAGCTTCTCGCCAATTAATGCTAAGCGAATATATTCTTTATCTTTATAACCATTGCAGATAATCACAGAGCTGGCTTTTTGAGCCATTGCAAGAACAGCCATTAATTCAGGCTTACTTCCCGCCTCAAGCCCTAATTGCGGCACTTCTTTTTCAACCTGACTCGCCAAGATCTCTTCAACAACCGTTTGTTGTTGATTCACCTTAATCGGGTAGACTAATAGATAGTCAGCTTCATATTGGTACTTTTGAATCGCCTGATTAAACGCCTGGCACAGACTATTAACTCTGTGATGAAGGATCTGTGGAAATCGAACTAAAACAGGCAGAGCAACGCCCGCTTTAACCATGTCTTTGGCAAGTTCATTTAACCCAATTTTACAATCAGGACGACTAGGATCTGGAGAGGCTGTCACTTCTCCCTCATCACTAATACCATAGAGCCCTTGGCTCCAATAGTTTACGTTGTAACTTGCACGTGCATCATCAATAGACCAATTGCTCATATTTTCCTAACCTGCCTATTTAACCTATATAACGTCAAACAAAGCCCATTGCTCCATTTAACCATCTTATTACTCTGTGCCATTCACGAAAAAATGACTAACTCTATGTCCTGTGCTGCTGCACTTACCGCCTTTACGCGCACTAAAATCTGACGTTGCTAGCTGATAAACATAGCATGTAAAACGCGTGGGTTGAATTCATCACTGCGTTTTTGTCGGTGGTAACCTTGTTAAACACCGAGCAAACATTACGTATTATTAACGCTATTTGACCGTGTTTTTTGGGGCGCAATTAAACCTTGAGGAGTTGAATAAATCAAGCTTAACCTTAAGGATCTAAGCAAAAATATTCGTATCGCTTGACCTAACGGACCAAACCATGACCACAACAACAAAACGCCCCCTAAAATGACCTCATTTATTCAGGCTAAATCACATCTTCTCTGTATTAGTGCATTGTGACTAAAGCATATTGAAATGAATTCCACTATAATCGCTGCAGAAGTTAGTTGTCATAGTTAAAAAGTAGAGAGAAACATGATTGAGATAGGCAAACCCTGCAAGCTCGAAGTTGTCAAACAAGTTGAATTTGGCGTTTATTTAGATGCCAAGGACTTAGGTCAGGTGCTGCTCCCGAGCAAAGTCGTCCCGAAAGAGTGCCATGTCGGCGATATGGTCAACGTGTTTCTCTATTTAGATTCTGAAGACATGGTTATTGCAACGACTAAACGTGCATTAGGACAAGTAGGCCAGTTTGCCTTTTTGGAAGCAAAAGTGAATGGTCCCTACGGATGTTTTCTTGATTGGGGATTAGACAAAGATCTACTGCTACCTTTTGGCGAGCAACATCGTGAAATTGAAGAAGGTAAATCATACCTTGTCTATATCTATACCAGTCACGTTGATGACCGCATTGTAGCCTCCTCCAAAGTCGATAAGTTCTTAGATTTAACAGAACCTACTTATGAAGACGGTGAAGAAGTGAGTCTTATTATTGGTGGAACCACTGATCTTGGCTTTAAGGCGATAATCAACAATGCACATTGGGGTGTACTTTATACCAATGAAGTCTTCACTCGTCTTAGCTTTGGTCAAAAAATCAAAGGCTTTGTTAAGCGTGTTAGAAGCGATGGTAAAATTGATTTATCTTTGCAGAAAGGCGTCAAAGAAGAGTTAGATCAACATTCAACAACCATCTTATTTAAATTAAAACAAGCTGGCGGTTTTTTACCTCTCAATGATAAAACAGATGCTGAAGTCATATACTCTCAACTTTCTATGAGTAAAAAAGCCTTCAAAAAGAGTATTGGTGGCTTGTATAAGAAAGAGCAGATCACTATCTCACCCGAAGGGATCCGCTTAGTCGATTAATATCTGACTGTGTAGCCTGTATAAACGGCTATAAATACAGCGATTATAGGTGATGTAAGTTAAACCACCTTTGCATTGAAGCATGGCTCTGTTATAACAAAGCCATGCTTTTTTATTAAGGGATCAAAATGGAACTTACTCAACATGAAGCGCGGATTATTGGTGTGCTACTCGAGAAAGAGCTCACCACGCCTGAACAGTACCCTTTATCTCTCAATAGTTTGACGTCCGG
>NZ_PJBM01000117.1:0-20348 GCF_002836075.1 Shewanella sp. GutDb-MelDb
CCAAAGATCGCCATAAAAATTGATTTCAATCAACAACCATCGTGAAACCATCTTCAACCTTCAGCTAAAATTAAGCTTTGGCGAGCCAAGCTTAACCCATTATTAATTCCCTGTGCTGCAACGCCACAACTACCTGTTAAATAACAACTTAAAAAACAATTAACATTTTATAACGACTAAAAGATATACCTCACATTTAGCTGTATTGATTTATAGCGAGCTACCTCTTTTGGGTAAGATCAAGGTGAGGAAGCCCCTCACGCTTAAGAGGTAAAAAACCTCACAGCAGATAAAACCTATGCAGGGAATAAAATGATGATAAATCGGTATAAATTAGCAGCAGCTGTGAAATCAGCAATCGGCATTAGCGCACTCTCTTTTGCGCTTGCGGGTTGTGGCAGTGATGGTGAAAATGGTGAAGATGGCAATAATGGTGAGATTGCAGTGCACATTAACGATGTAACCGCAGTTAAAACCCAAGTTGAACTTGCCAGCTACGATGAAGCAAACTCCACCCTTACAATAGAGTTTAACTTTACTAACCTAAACGGCGTTGCCGTTACCGGACTAGAGGAGCTAACCGATCCATTCCGCGTTAGCTTTGGTCGTATGGGAACGCGAGCAGAAGCATTTTTGCCTTACGAGATCACCGATTCAGAAGGCAATAGCAGCACTGTAGATTCACGTGCCGATGGTGAACGTGAAATTTGGCTGTCATATCGTAACAAGCAAAAAGACACATTGGTCACTGGAACAGATAACTGGCGCCCGAACCGTAATTGCCAAGAAGGACTAGAATGTCTTGAGTATCTTGGTAGTGGTAAGTACCGCATTACAGCGCCCGATATCATTGATACTAAGAGCCTAGATTACGGTTACGATGCCACTCAGGTTCAAGGTGTATACCTAATGACCTATGGCGCTGGTGCCAATAAGGTTAAGCATGTTGAGTCATACTACTGGGAGCCAACGACAGAGCAATCGGTTAGCTCACCTAAGTTAGTACTAGAAAGCCAAACGTGTACCAGCTGCCATGTTGGCGAAGACCACATCCGTCATGGTAACTATGGCAATACGGCCGATGGTTGCCTGTTCTGCCACACTGACTACACTCAGTATTCTGGTGCAGGCACAGATGAAGAAGGTAATGAAGTTAACTTCACCGTCGATGGATCCATTAAAGGACTGGTTCACGCTATTCATACTGGTGCGACAGAAAGTGATCGTCGTGCATTAGGTAAGTTTGACACTGTCATTGGAAACGCCGCTAAAAACCCTGTTTTTGGCTATAAATATGACCGGACTACACAAGTTGATGAGGAAGGCAATCCGTTAAAGCCAATCAACTACCCTGCCGCTACCGCCAACTGCGAAAGCTGCCATGTGCAGTACACTGAAACAGCAGAAACACTGCCTGAAAATGTAACGGTGCACGCGCTAGATTGGTTTAAAGATATGGATGCCGATAGCTGTCAAAGCTGTCACGGCGATTACCACTACGGTGGCCGTACTACAACTGATGACAGTGGCACCGCATATATCGGTTGTGTCGATTGCCATACCTCAAACGATGGTAACACTCGCGGTGGCGCCTTCCGTCACTTCGCCGGACACGATAAAGATAGTCGTGAATCAGCAAAAGAAGCGGGTAAGCTCATCGAAACAAGCTACAGCAATATTATGTGGAATACAGAGGTGGCAGAGCTTAGCTTCACCGTCAACTTAATGATGGGTGAAGAAGTTGTTAGCGCTAGTTACGTACCTAGACTGACGATTTATGCCAATGCTGTTGATGCTGTTAAGCCGGACGCTTTTTTAGCATCACGCGCTAGCAGTACTGTAACTGCAAATGACGATGGTAGTTTTAATGTTGTCGTTGATGCAACACCTGCTGGCTATACGTTACCAGCATTAGCTAAGGCGATTGACAATGGCGCAGACTTAGCGCTATCAGCAAGCTTCAGTGCCTGCTTCAAGAATAAAGCGTCAACCTTGGTTGAACTCGATTCTGAGGGCAACTGCAGTGGGATCCTTAGCGCCAATGCAGCAACAACTGAGTTCTTAAAGCTTGATGGTACTGCAGGGGTCGAACGTGCAAGTGCGGTAAATTATGACAACTGCGCAAGCTGTCACAACAATGACATGGTCGTTCGAAAAGGCGCTAGTCACTACCGAAACGCAGACCTTCACACTTGTGCACAGTGTCATGAAGCGGGTGATTACAATAGCATGATCGTCCGAGTTCACGGTACATTCGGTAAAGCTCATGGTCGTGAAGATGTCCAGTCTTTAGTCGATACTAAAACCTGTACCGCATGTCACGATAATAGCGATTACAGCTTAGAGAATGCACGTTCAACACCAATGCGCTGGAACCGTAAAGACGAAACTTTCTCTAGCCCACAAGCTGGGGTTTGTGCATCGTGTCACGTATCTAGTAGCTACGATATCGGTGGCGGTAAAGATTCAGCCAAATCACACATCGAGGGGATGGGTGGCGTAGTAGCTGGCACTTATACTGAAGCGATGCTGAATAGCGAATCATGTCTAACATGTCATAATGCAGAAAAGGTCGCAGAGAACCACATGCTTAAATAATTTAAGTATGTTGACACCGACTAACACTCTCAAAAAGTGGTAGAAGGTACTACAAATACAAAGGATGAGGAACTCGCTTTCTCATCCTTTTTTTATTTTTAAGCTACTATTTTGCTCCTATTAAAAATCCACCTCAGTAACACTTTATTTATTTGGTGACAGCGACTTAAATACTGTTACTACATCCAACACCAAACCAACAGAGCATCAACATTCCGCCTTTTTAGGTCGCCTCATTCTTAATCAAAAATTAAAATAGTCCTAAAAACGCACTTTTTTGTATACCCCTAAAGAAATAGTCAGATCTTAATCACATAAAGCGGCTAAAACACCTGCTAAAAACCTCCCTCTTCGTTAGCCTTAGAGATGGAAATAAAATTCCGCACACTAATTGTGGGTTAATGAGATTTGTTCTCAACTTATATCCATTTTGGTGATGATTAAAAAACTATTGCAGGGACAAAAAATGATGAAATTGTTTAACTTAAGCGCAGCTTCAAAAGCGCTACTAACAGCCGGAGTGCTTTCACTAGCAGTGTCAGGTTGTGGTGGCGATGATGGTAAGAAAGGCGAAGACGGCGAAAATGGTGTTGTTGGTGTTAATATCGACGCAGCAAAAAGCGTAAATGCCATATTCACTAATGCAACCGTAGAGACTGGCGCGGTAACTGTTGAATTCACACTTGAAAATGACAACGGTGTCGCGGTTCTTGGTTTGACCAAAGATCACGACTTACGTTTCGGTATTGCGCAACTTTCTCATGTCACCGAGACAATGGGTGACACACAGGCCGATAGAGGCTATCAATGGCAAGCCTATATCAATTCTGAAAAAGCTCCCAATCCAGACTGGGTTCCTGAAGGTGAGTCAGATATCACCCCGTCTATACAGTTCCAGGCTAACGTAGAAAAAGCTGGCGACTGTGATACCTGTTTCGTCGATAACAAAGATGGTACCTACACATACACTTTCCAACAAAATATTGGCAATGTTGCTGAACCAGTAGAAGTCATTTACGACGCTGACAATACTCAGCGTGCCACTATCGAACTTGATCTTCCAAACTTTGCAGCAAATGCTAATTACGACTGGCAGCCATCAACTGGCACGACCGACGGTATTCAAAGTCGTGACGTCGTTTCTATTGAAGCATGTTACACCTGCCATCAACCAGAGAGCTTAGAGCTCCATGGTGGCAGACGGGTTAACCTTGAAAATTGTGCCTCTTGTCATACTGCAACTTCAGGCGATCCTGAAAGTGGCAACAGTGTTGACTTCACCTATATGATCCATGCGATTCATAAGGGAAGTGACAGAATGACCAGCACGCCAGACGGCATGGTTCCTGCTCCATATAAGGTTATCGGATATGGCGGCGGCGTTCATGATTACGGCAAGGTGATGTTCCCGCAAGGACCTGCTGCTGATTGTAGTTCTTGTCACGTTGAAGGTGAAAGTGCGCCAGCCAATGCTGATCTATTTAAAGCTGATTTGAGTAATACAGCTTGTATCGGTTGTCATACAGAAAAACCATCTCAAAATCACAGCAGTACAAACTGCGTTTCTTGTCATAACTCTACCGACACCTATGGTGGAACTGGCAGCGCGGAGAAACGTCACGGTGATGTACTAAAAGCCTACAACGATGCTAAAGCAATGAGCGTTGATTTTAGTAACATTGGTTTGGATGATGCTGGGAAGTTCAGCTTCGACGTTCAAATTATCGATGCTGATGGTGCTCCTATTGCTGGAGAGTTTATCAATCAAGGTACTCGAGTTGTCGTGGCTTGGGATAGCGATAAAGACTTCCCTGCATACGCAGAGGCATCTTACAGCAACCGTCGTATCAAACTTAACGAAGGTACATACGATGCAGGTACTAAAACCTTCACTATCGTAGGCGAAAATTTCAATATGCCAAACGATGCGATAGGTAAGACATTTGAGCTTTGGTCAGCGGTAGAAGTTTGCTTTAACAAAGGCGGCTACGGCGTTGATGAAGTAGTGATGACAGAGTGTTCTGATAAGACACGCTCTATCGAAGTTAAAGATGCACCTTACCACTTTGTCTGGTCTGGTACTGGTGAAGCAACCGATGCTGAAGCTATGATGCGTCGTGACATTATCGATGCCACTAAGTGTCAAGGTTGTCACAATCAAGAGGTTTACCATTATGACAATGGCGTTAACTGCCAAACTTGCCACACCTCTGATAAGTCTGTTAAAGAGTCAGTAAGAAATTCTGGTGAATATGACAAACCTACCAGCTTTGCTTATAAAGCTCACCATGCAGATGGTCACTACCTTAAGTATGCTGGTCTTGGTTCTGAAACAGTGATGAAGACTGATTGCTTAACTTGCCACACTGCTGAAGATAGCAAAAATAAAATCGAGAACGGAATTACCTTAGGTCGATCTCCTGAGCGTGTATGGAACTATCCAAACCTAGAAACTAAAGATAAAATGGGTATTTGGGTTTCTTCTGACGCAGGTACATGCTTAAGCTGTCACCAAAAGTATCTAAGTGAAGCAGGCAAATCTCATATCGAAACAAACGGTGGTATCTTGGATGGTACAGATTCCGCTGATGTTCTTGGTAGAGCAAAAGAAGCTTGTGCTACATGTCACTCTCCAGAGCAAATTATGGAGCTACACGGTAACTAGTTTTTATCGATAAGTAGTCACACTGACTACCACTAAAAAGGGAGGCTTAGCCTCCCTTTTTTAATGAGAGTCATTCTCACATCATCAATACTCATTTTATTACATATTTCGGATATTTATCGCGCATTTATTGATATTGATTCGGCTTTAGCAACCCTCACCAATACCTCTTTAGAAATAGAAAGATCCACGTCACACATTGGCACCTGCTATGCAGATTTTCGCCTTGCATTACGTTAGCCTTTCATTGGGGAATCTTATTTCCAGCATTGACTTAAACGGCAATTAAAAAATTACAGTCGGTCTACATAATCGGACCACACGTTTAGGCAGTGCCAAAACCTATGCAGGGAAAAAATGATGAACGTAAATAAATCTAAAATTGCGCTGCTCCTAGCAGCAAGCGCTGTATCAATGGCCTTAACCGGCTGTGGCGGCGACGATGGCACTGACGGTAATCCTGGCAACCCAGGTGGCCCAGCAGCTGACTACATCAACACACTAAATCTTAAAGTCACCGACGTGACTTATAATGACGGTGTGCCAACAATCAATGTCTTCGCAACCAATGAAGAAGACATACCCGTTGTTGGTCTAACAGCTTTTGAAGTTAAAGCTGTTGCACAGCTTCTACCTCAAGGTTCAACTGGAGCAGGTGATAACGCCCAGTGGCAGAAGATTGGTTCAAACAAAGAGTTTACCGATAATAAAGACGGTACATATAGTTTCACCATTCCTGTTGAAGGTTATAACTCAGCGCTAACGCAACGCTACAACGTCATCGCAAGTGCCTCGACACTCGCTGATGGTGTGACCAGTGTGCCACGTACTGAGCTATCTCAAGATTTCTCTGGTGACGGCTACGCAGCTCTTTACACTAAAAACATTGTTTCAACTGAAACGTGTAATACCTGCCATGCTGTTGGTGAGAAAATTTATCACGGCTACACCTCAGTAGAAACCTGTACCTCGTGTCATACTCCTGGGTTGGCTGACAGTAAAGGCAAGCCAGAGGTTGACTTTGATCATCTTATTCACAATGTTCATAACTCAGCTAAAGGCTGGAAGGCTGACAGAACTACTGGTGACTTTACTAAAGACGCAGTAAAAGCTCAGAGTATCGTTCAAGACAACTGTCAAACTTGCCACGTTGAACCAGAAGCTGACAGCGGTGAGCTAACGGAATGGGGCAACTGGTCACGTATTCCTACAATGGAAACTTGTACTAGCTGTCACACAGGTATCGATTTTGTCGCAGGTAAAGGTCACTCACAACAGGCTGACAACTCAAACTGTGTTGCTTGTCATAGTGCCAGCTGGACAGCTGAACTACACACTAGCGGCTTCAGTGACACTAAAGCGCTAATCGACACTTACGGCATCAACGTTGCGTCTACAATTGATAGCACAACTCAAGCGGCAACAATTAGTATTCAAGTTGTTGACTCTAGTGGCGCTGAAGTTGATATCAGCACCATCCTGCCAATGGTGCAGCGTTTTGAAGTTATCACTAACGTCGGTCCAAACAACGTAACCCTAGGTTACGGTGGCAAAGACTCTATCAATGCGATTAAGAACGGTGTTGTTGATACTAATGCCGCTATCGAAGATGGTAAGTTAGTCTACTCAACAACTAAAGACCTTAAGCTTGGCGCTGTTGGCGCTGACGACGAAACAGCCTTCACCTTTGTTGGTTGGGCTATGTGCTCTGCTGACGGCGAATTTGTTAAATGTGATGATCCTGATTTCGATGGTAATGACACTGACAAATACACAGGTATGAAAGCCGATCTTGCTTTCGCTACCCTTTCTGGTGAAGCGCCAAGTATGCGTCACGTTGACTCTGTTAACTTTAGCGCATGTGCAACATGTCATAGTGCTGAGTTCCAAGTCCACAAAGGTGGTCACCATGCTGGTTTCGTTATGTCAGAGCAACTTTCTCATAGCAAAGATGCTAACGACCAACCGATCATCGGTGTAGATGCTTGTGCAGCTTGCCACACTCCAGACGGTACCTATGCTGGCGGTGTAAACATGGGTGCATTGGAGACTAAACTCCATAAGACTCACAGCCAAGGTGATTACGCGGTAATCCCAGGAATGAACTGTGACCAGTGTCATAACGATTTCAACCGTGATGCCTTTAAGAAAAAAGGCGCGATTGCAACTGCTGGTGGTCAATACACTACGCCTATCGCGGCAACTTGTGCTTCTTGCCACAGCTACAACATGGACAAGTTCAAGACACACGTTGAAGGTCAAGGTGCATTAGTCAACGTATCTAAAGAGGAAGCGACGAACGCTGCTCAACTAGAAACGTGTTTCTACTGCCATGCGCCAACTCCAGCGGATCACACTGCGGTTAAGATGTAATTTGTACACCACTTAAAACAACTTTGAAAATTAAAAAGTGTTGAAATCGGGGGGGAGTCCTCTCCCCCACTTTCACTAAGTTTGTGCAAGTTTAGGAAATCGATTATGAAGATCACCAAGAAACTAAAAACCTTACTTCCAGCGCTATTAGCATCGGCAGTACTTTCACTTAGCTTTGCTCACACTGCAATGGCTTCTAAGTGGGATGCGAAGATGAGCCCTGATGAAGTTGAAGCCACACTCGACAAGAAATTCGCCGAAGGCAAATACTCGCCAAAAGGCGCAGACTCTTGCCTTATGTGTCACAAGAAGTCAGAAAAAGTCATGGCCATCTTTGACGGTGTTCACGGTTCTATAGACTCAAGTAAAAGTCCGATGGCAGGCCTTCAATGCGAAGCGTGTCACGGCCCAATGGGTAAACATAACCGTGGCGGCAACGAGCCGATGATCGCTTTTGGTCCAGACTCTACGCTAATTGCTGAAAAGCAAAACAGTGTTTGTATGAGTTGTCACAAAGATGACAAGCGTATGGATTGGAATGGTGGACACCATGACAATGCTGATATTGCTTGTGCTTCTTGTCACTCAATTCATGCAGCCAAAGATCCAGTATTATCAAAAAATACTGAAATGGAAGTCTGTACTAGCTGTCATACCAAACAGAAAGCCGACATGAACAAACGCTCAAGCCACCCAATGAAATGGGCCCAAATGGTCTGTAGCGATTGCCATAACCCACATGGATCAATGAGTGATTCAGATCTCGTTAAGCCTAGCGTTAACGAAACCTGTTACTCATGCCACGCAGAGAAACGTGGCCCAAAATTGTGGGAGCATGCACCCGTTACTGAGAATTGTGTTACTTGTCACAACCCTCACGGCAGTGTAAATGAAGGCATGTTAAAAACGCGTGCTCCGCAACTGTGTCAACAATGTCATGCCAGCGATGGCCATGAAAGCAGAGCTTACATGGGCAATACAGGACAAGGTTCGAGTGTCGGCGATAATGCCTTTACTGGTGGCCGCAGCTGTCTAAACTGTCATAACCAGATCCATGGTTCAAACCATCCATCTGGCAAGCTGTTCCAGCGCTAACGGAGACGAGAAGATGAAATTCAAACTAAATTTAGTCACCCTCGCCCTACTTGCAAGTGCTGGTGCAATTGTACCTAGCGTCGCAATAGCAGCTGACGGTTACGGTATTCAAAATGCGAATACCACTAAAGTAAAATTCGATAAATGGGCTTGTAAACGTTGTGCAGTCGAAACCGGTTATAGCGGCACTGTGGGTGTCGGTGTAGGTTACAACGACAGTAGCGATATTCATTCAGCAAATGCGTTTGCCGCTGAAGATGAATTCGCAGCTAAAGTTGATGCTGACCTTAAATACTCAGGTAAAAGCGGTTACCAAGCCTCTATCGAAGCTGATAATCTCGGCATGGAAAATGGCCGAGCTGATATCAATGTCGGCAAAGCGGGTCAATACAATCTAAACCTAAATTATCGCCAGATTGCTACCTACAAAACGGATAGCGCCATGAGTCCTTACCAAGGAGTTGGCAGTGATAACCTAACCCTTCCTGGTGATTGGGTAAACGGCGGTAGCACTGCGGACATGACCAACTTGAACTCAAGCCTTAACCCGCTTGAGCTATCGCTAAAACGTAAGCGAGCTGGGTTAGGTATTGACTACGCGTTTGTCAATCAGCAAGGTGAGTCTTTATGGAGCACCTACATCAATTATATGCGTGAAGACAAAACCGGCCTTAAACAAGCTTCTGGTAGCTTCTCAAATCAATCGATGATGATTGCTGAACCTGTTGATTACTCGACTGATACGCTTGAAGCGGGTATTCGTTTTGGCGGTGACAATTGGTTTACAGCGCTAAATTACAACGGCTCTATCTTTAAGAATGAGTACAGTGAGCTGTCTTTTGATAATGCCTTTAGCCCAACGTTTGGCGCACAAACGACCGGCTATATGTCACTTGATCCAGATAATGAAGCACACACAGTATCGTTAATGGGTCAATATGTAGCAGGCAAAACGATCATCAATGGCCGAGTTCATTATGGTCAAATGACGCAAGACCAAGACTACAGCAGCTCAGGCTACGGCTATCAAATGCCGACAGAGTCACTCGACGGTAAAGTTGAAACCACGGGCGCCACACTTAAAGTTGTGTCACGTATTACTCGTCAACTCCGTTTAAACGCGAGTTACGATTACAACGACCGTGACAACCAGACCAACATTGAAGAGTGGACGCAAATAAGTATTGACTCAACAACGGGTCAAGCAGCTTACAACACGCCTTACGACATCACCACTCACAAAGCTAAGTTAGGAGCTGACTACCGTCTTGCTCGTGGCCATAAACTTGAAGGTGGATTTGACTACCGTAAAGATGAGCGTAACTACCAAGACCGCGAAACCACCGAAGAAAGCACTGTTTGGGCGAAGTACCGCGTCAGTGCCTTTGATAAGTGGGACATGTGGGTTAAAGGCAGTTATAGCGACCGTGATGGTTCTGAGTATCAAGCATCAAAATGGACTTCAAGTGAGTCAAACGACTTGCTGCGTAAGTACAACCTAGCGGATAGAAGCCGTACTCAAGTTGAAGCGCGTGTTACACACAGCCCAATTGAGACGCTGACTATCGACTTTGGTGCGCGTTATGCGCTCGACGATTACAGCGACACACAAATCGGCTTAACTGAATCGAAAGATATGAGTTACGATGCAAGTGTCAGCTATTTGCTCACTGAAGACATGACATTGACGGCGTTCTACAACCGTCAAAACATCGATTCAGATCAAGCAGGTAGCACCAACTTCTCTAGCCCAAATTGGTATGGCGTTGTTGAAGATCAAGTCGATGTGGTTGGTACCGGTTTTAGCTACAACAACCTTATGGAAAAGAAACTGCGTTTAGGTGTTGATTACACTTACTCAGATTCGAATAGTACCACCCAAGTTACCCAAGGTATTACGGGTGATTACGGCGATTACTATGCCAAAGTCCATAACGTTAATGTTTACGCTTTATACCGTGCAACGGACAAGATGGACGTACGCGTAGACTATAAGATGGAAAATTATAAAGATAACGACGCTGGCAATGATATTGCGCCAGACGGGATCTGGAACGTGTTAAGTTTTGGCAGTAACAGCCATGACTACAACGCGCACCTCATCATGCTTAGCATGAGCTACCGTCTGTAGTCGTTAGCCTTTCGTTAAAAACCCGCAATCGCGGGTTTTTTTATGCCTCTAAAATAAGGTTTATAGCCTGACGTAGATCTAAATCTAACGATTTACTCGGCTTTCATCTTGAAGTTAGGCTCACTTTAAGCGATTGTAAGCCATCTCTTCGATTACTAAGACTCCCGATGACCCGTATGCCCTCTTTGCTCAAGCCTTTTCTCTGTTTATGTCTGTTAGCGCCTATGCCTGCATTCGCGTTTCAATCCGACACCACCAATATATTAATGCTGGCAATCTCGCTTGGCGGCTTTTGTTTTTTTAATCTGCTGTTAACTGGCTTATTCTATTTCACAGGTCAATACCACAGCAGACGTTTTGCCAAAATCCATACACTGATCTCGCTGTTACCTGCACTATTAACCTTTATATTAGCGATAACTTACATCGAAGGCGCCGGTGCTATTTCACTCAATATCGGTGTGATCATTGTCAGTATTGCGTTGAGTATACTGCCAGTACAACTGAGCCCGACAGCTAATGCACCTACTGATAAAACACCGTTAATTCTCGCGACCGTCGCATTATTGCTCATGGTTGTTGCCTATTATGCCGCGCCACTGACCATATTTGCCTTGGCCATCGCTCATGTTGCAGCGTCAAGTCGTGGCACGCTAAGTGTCAAACTGCTGAGCTACGCTACACTCATCACAGGCTACAGCTATTTAGGGTATTGGGCTTATCAAATTGCGCTGCACAGCTAAATGCATCGTCACTGAGTCCGCCTCCACTTATGCGAGAAAATGCTAACTTCACCAATTTACTTAGCCAAGTAAAGCAATGTCAGCTTTGTGCTAAGCACTTGCCGTTTGCGCCCAAGCCTATTGTGCAACTTGCCAGCAATGCAAAAATACTGATTGCTGGCCAAGCGCCAGGGCAAAAGACACACCATAAAGGGCATCCTTTTGACGATGCCAGTGGCGAGCGTCTCAGGCTTTGGCTAGGGGTTACGCGAGAACAATTTTATAACCCCGATCTGTTTGCCATTCTGCCGATGGGGTTTTGTTTTCCTGGCAGTTACACAACAACCGATAAGAAAAGTGGCGATAAGCCACCTCGTCCCGAATGCGAAGCTGCATGGCGACAACCTTTGCTCAATGAACTACACAATGTTGAATTAACCCTACTGGTGGGCCAATACGCTATTGAGTGGCATCTAAAGCGCAAATTAACCGTCACCCACGCAGTAGAACAATGGCAAACCTTATGGCCACACACGTTAGTCATGCCTCACCCAAGCCCAAGAAACAACATTTGGCTAAAGCGTCACCCCGAGTTCGAACAACAAATCATCCCCAAATTGCAGCAACGTGTCGCCACGCTTATCAGTCCAGAGCAAACCTAAACCGTTCAATTACAGCTCAGTTTAATTAGGGGTATCAATGTATTTTTTAGATGGCTTACTTGCCAAACAGATAGTCAATCGAACCATGAAAATCATTGGTCACAACATCAATGTAATGAATAAACACGGCATTATATTGGGCTCAGGCGATCCCCATCGAATTGGTGAGGTGCATGAAGGCGCATTACTGGCCATTAGCCAACAAAGAACCGTTGCAATTAGCCATGCGAGTGAAGACACCTTACAAGGCGTCAAAGCGGGGATTAATCTGCCTCTGCATTATAAAGGCGACATCATTGGTGTTATTGGCATCACCGGTGACCCCAAAGAGCTCGGTCATTACGGTGAACTCCTTAAAATGACCGCCGAAATCATTGTTGAGCAAGCCAACTCCCTTGAACTGGCACAATGGCAATACCGTCAAAAAGAGGAGTTGATCATCGATTTGATTAAGTCCGACGGTGCATTTACCTCACATCAGCTAAACTGGGCGGCGCAGCTCGATATCAACTTAGACACCCCTCGTGTTGCGGCCATTATTCAGGTGCAAGCGGACGAAGAGGAAACCTCGGCTAATTCGATGCTAAAACAGATATTGCACTTACTGGAAAATCCGTCGCGCGGTAACTTAGTCGCCATGACCTCAATGACTGAGCTGGTGATCCTCAAACCTGCTTTTCTTGATGGACAGAAGTGGGATGCAACACTTGAGAGTGAGCGTATTGATCAGCTTATCGCTCGTCTACCGAGTGAAATGAGAAAACGATTAAAAATATCCCTCGGGCATTTCTTTGTGAAACCACAAGAAATTAATCGCTCCTACCAAACCGCTTTAGAGACTCTTTCTATCGGTTCTCAAATGCGCCCTGAGCAGAGTAAATATCTTTATGAAGATTTCTCTCTGTTAGTGCTGTTATCTTCCCTCAAAGATAACTGGCGTGGGCAAGAGCTAGTAAGCCCATATCAATCATTAATCAGTGCCGATAAAAATGGTCAACTGGCTAAAACGTTGACCTGTTACTTACAACATTTTGGCGATCAACAGCAGTGTGCCAATGCGCTGTTTATTCACCGAAACACCTTACGTTATCGACTCGAAAAAATTGAAAAAATCACCGGCAGTAATTTACAGAAATTGGATGGTCTACTGCAGCTCTACCTAGGGCAAGTGATGTTAACCACCCGATAATAGGCTGATGACTCATGTTGCATATCATTCGCTTTGGCTATATGACCTAAACATCAGCCTCAAAGCAAAAAATGTTCAATTGAACAAGAAAATATTTATTTTTAGATATATATCTGTGCATTCAACCAAAGATATACATCCCATCGAACCGCATAATAGCTAAGCCTGAAATCCTATGACCTCGACTCACAATGAGTCGACGTCATATTTGGCTTAAGTAACATCAAACCCTACACATAAATTAAAAATACCCCTACAGGGAAACGCTATGAGCCTCGTAATGATCTTGCTGGCGGTGATTGCATTTATCGTCATCGCTACCTCTAAATTTAAGTTACACCCATTTTTAACCTTAATAATAGCGTCGTTTATTGCCGCTTTTGCCTATGGCCTACCTAGCGCCGATATTGCCAAAACCATCACTTCAGGTTTTGGTGGCATCCTAGGTTATATCGGTCTCGTTATCGTACTAGGTACCATCATAGGTACCATACTTGAAAAAAGTGGCGCCGCCATCACCATGGCAGATGTCGTCATTAAATTACTTGGCACTCGCTTTCCAACGTTGACCATGTCTATCATTGGTTACATCGTCTCTATTCCGGTCTTTTGTGATTCTGGTTTTGTGATTTTAAACTCACTTAAACAGTCTATGGCGAATAGAATGAAGGTCTCTAGCGTGTCAATGAGTGTCGCGCTAGCAACTGGCCTTTATGCCACCCACACTTTTGTACCACCAACACCTGGGCCGATTGCTGCAGCAGGTAACCTTGGGCTTGAATCTAACCTTGGATTAGTGATTTTTGTCGGTGTGTTTGTTGCCGCTATCGCGGCGCTTGCTGGCACCCTGTGGGCGAATCGATTTGCCAATGTACAACCTGATGGTGAAGGCGCAGAAGACCTGTTAACTCAGACTGAAGACTACGAAACACTCAAGCAAAATTATGGTGAACTGCCTAGCCCGATACGAGCATTTGCACCCATTTTCGTGCCGATCCTATTAATCTGTTTTGGCTCCATTGCCAACTTCCCATCAGCTCCATTAGGGGATGGGACACTGTTTGATGTGTTGGCGTTTCTGGGTCAACCGGTCAATGCATTAATGATTGGTCTTTTCCTATCATTGTCACTGCTTAAAAGTAACAACAAAGTCAAAGAGTTCAGCGAGCGTATCAGCCAAGGTCTGGTTGTAGCAGCCCCAATTCTACTTATCACTGGTGCCGGTGGCGCATTTGGCGCGGTACTCAAAGCAACTGAAATTGGCGCGTTTTTAGGCAGTTCGCTGTCGGCATTAGGCGTCGGGATCTTTATGCCGTTTATCGTTGCTGCAGCATTAAAGTCTGCTCAAGGTTCCTCTACTGTTGCACTTGTTGCTACTTCAGCGTTAGTCGCTCCTATGTTGGGTGATATCGGCCTTGCGAGTGACATGGGCAGAGTGCTCACCGTCATGGCGATTGGTGCAGGTGCGATGACCGTATCACACGCCAATGATAGCTTCTTCTGGGTTGTTACCCAGTTTAGCCGCATGAGCGTTAAGCAAGCTTATAAAGCACAAACCATGGCCACCTTAATTCAAGGACTCACCGCCATGACGGTGGTGTATATACTGAGCTTATTCCTTATCTAGGTTTCTTATCTAAGCTCAATTAAAAGGCGAGTGTGCTTACTCGCCTTCCTCCTCATTTGAACAGTCGTGTTAGCACGACTATTCATACTCTTAATAAGACATTTGCCTAGAACAAGGCTAATCGTTCGCTTAAACAGTTTCAGCCTTGCGCTGAAAATAGGAAGACGGCATGAAAATTGTGATAGCCCCCGATTCATTTAAAGAAAGCCTCTCCGCAATGGAAGTGGCTAACGAAATTGAGCGAGGATTTCGCACGGTATTACCCAATGCTGAATATCTCAAAATCCCCGTCGCCGATGGCGGTGAAGGCACCGTGCAGTCAATGGTTGATGCGACTAATGGTCGCCTTATTTGGACGCAGGTTTCCGGTCCATTAGGCCACAAAGTTAACGCTTTTTACGGCATTTTAGGCGACAGTTATCATGGCAATGAAAAAACAGCCGTAATCGAAATGGCCGCTGCATCAGGCTTACATTTAGTCGCTGCAGACCAGCGTAACCCAATGTTAACCACCAGCTACGGCACCGGTGAGCTGATTGTTGACGCGCTTAATCGTGGCATCAAACATATTATTATCGGCCTCGGAGGCAGTGCCACCAACGATGGCGGCGCAGGAATGGCACAAGCACTTGGGGTACATCTTTTAGACGCTGATTCAACCGCCCTAGCGCCAGGTGGTGCGGCCTTAAGTCAGTTACAACATATTGATATTACGGATCTGCATCCACTGGTCTCACAATGCCGCTTTGAAGTGGCTTGCGATGTTAATAATCCGCTTTGCGGTGAACATGGCGCCTCCGCTATTTTTGGCCCTCAAAAAGGCGCGACAACCACCATGGTGCAGCAACTGGACAGTGCCCTAAACCATTATGCAGATGTTATTGCGCATACGGGCATCAAAGACAACCGTCACCTAGCGGGTGTTGGTGCAGCAGGCGGAATGGGGCTCGGCGTTATGGCTTTTCTCAATGCGCAGCTCAAACCGGGTATCGACATTGTGATGAACACCGTTGACTTAGCTAGCCATATTGAAGGCGCTAGCTTAGTGATCACCGGCGAAGGCAAGCTAGATAGTCAAACATTACACGGCAAAACGCCGATGGGAGTTGCGGGGGTTGCCAACCAGTTCAATGTACCCGTTCTCGCGATTGCAGGTTGTGTCAGTGACGATGCAAATGTGTTATTAGAACATGGTTTTACAGCACTATTTTCAATCACGCCACGCGCTTTACCTTTAGCTGAAGTGTTAGCAAACGCCAAAGCAAATCTTTATACCACCAGCAAAAATGTTGCCGCACTTTATTCGCTGTCCATGCCAGTAAAATAGCCTCAAACCACGTCCGATTAAAGGCGCTACGGCGCCTTTTTAGTAAGCTAATCGCAAACTTAATAAGCCGCTGCCAATAATGGCAATTTACTTTTCTACTTGATGCGCTAGAAAGCTTAAAGTAAAGTGAGCATCCCATTTAAAAGACTGATCCAGCACACAATCACTGTGTGGTGAATAGAGATTGTTAGCCGATGACACCAAGACGAGCCACCGCTTCTGAAGAAGCACTACTGAGAATCTTTACCGTTCCAGAAGCCCCCGATTCAACCCTTAGTGTTATTGAACAAAATATCTCACAGAACTTAATGGGTTTTTTACAAGACAGCGTGGTGGCCGTTGAAAAGCCATTGACCGAAATTGAGCTGGATTTTCAACAACACCAAATACCTGCCGCGCCGCAGTTTGTCTCAGACTATGCTGACGACATGATGAAGACGCTAGTCGCGCATTCAGTGCATACCTCAGCACCCAGCTTTATTGGCCACATGACATCTGCTCTGCCCTACTTTGTATTGCCGCTATCTAAAATGATGGTGGGGTTAAATCAAAATCTGGTGAAAATTGAAACCTCAAAAGCGTTTACGCCATTAGAGCGTCAAGTTTTGGGGATGATGCATCATCTTGTTTATGAAGAGAATGATGATTTTTATCAGAGTTGGATGCACAGCGCTAACGTTTCATTAGGCGCGTTTTGCTCAGGTGGTACCGTCGCTAATATCACTGCTCTATGGACTGCACGTAACCAATTACTTAAAGCAGATGGTGAGTATCGCGGCGTTGCAGCTCAAGGCGTGATTAAAGGGCTACGTCACTATGGATTTGATGATTTAGCGATTTTGGTCTCTGAACGTGGCCATTACTCATTATCTAAAACGGCTGATTTACTCGGGATCGGCCGCGAAAACATTGTTCAAGTTCCGACTTCAAACGATAACAAAGTCGATGTCGTACAGATGCGAAAAATCGCTGCCAAGCTTGCCGAAGACAATATTAAAGTGATGGCCATTGTGGGTGTTGCGGGAACAACTGAAACCGGTAATATCGACCCATTAAATGCATTAGCAGACTTAGCAATAGAGCTTAACTGTCACTTTCATGTTGATGCCGCATGGGGGGGCGCTAGTCTATTATCTAAAAAGTACCGTCATCTATTAGCCGGAATTGAGCGGGCTGATTCAGTGACTATCGACGCTCACAAGCAGATGTATGTGCCCATGGGCGCAGGAATGGTGATTTTTAAAGATCCCACTTTTGCCAATGCTATTAAACACCACGCCGAATACATACTCAGAAAAGGCTCAAAAGATTTAGGCAGCCAAACGTTAGAGGGATCGCGTCCCGGCATGGCAATGCTAGTCCATGCTTGCCTGCAAGTTATTGGCCGCGATGGTTATGAAATACTGATCAACAACAGTCTAGAGAAAGCGCACTACTTTGCGAGCTTAATTAACAAGCATACTGAGTTTGAATTAGTGTCCAAGCCTGAGCTTTGCTTATTAACCTACCGATATGTTCCGCAGGTGGTGCAAACGGCGATGGCAACGGCGCGAGCTAACAAGGATGTACAAAAGCTGACTGAGTTTAATGAATTATTGGATGGCTTAACTAAATTTGTGCAGAAACGTCAGCGTGAACAAGGCACCTCATTTGTCTCACGCACCCGTATTAATCCTGAGAACAAGCAGCTGATGGAGATCAAAGCCGTGGTGTTTCGAGTCGTGTTAGCCAATCCACTCACGACCCATGAGATTTTACAGCAGGTACTTGCCGAGCAAACGGTTATCGCCTCTCAAGACAATACCTTTTTACCTAAACTAATGGCGTTAGCTCAACTATAACAAAGCCTGTGATTGCTAACTGCCAACGCCATAGTTGTTATTGATAACGCTTGTTCAATAGCGCTTATTAAACGGCTCTTATTCTGAGTCTAGCCGAGCGGTGATAAACAGGTCTGTGACTTCACCCATCGGGCTAGCTTGTTGTTTGCGTTGTAGCGCCAACAATTTAAAGCCTCGACGATTCAGTGCCGGCACTAACTGCTCCGCATGATGAAAGTAAGTAAAGACCTTATCACCATCACTTGAAGTATCTTCGCGCACGTTCGGGCATTCCCCCTCCATGGTACTCAGATACAAAATTCCTCCAAGTTTAAGGCGCAGCGCCGCGGCATCAATCAGCGCTATTGCCTCCAGCCTATCAAGATAAGGTAAACAGAAACCACACATAATGGCATCGAACTGCTCTTCAACGCGGTTTAAATGGCGGCTATCTAGCTGCAGAACCTCTATCTTGGGGTTGTTTTTCTTGGCCAACATCAGCATGTTGGGTGCTAGATCCGTTGCTAATATCGACAAATTTGGTTTTTCAGATAATAACATTTGAGTGATATTGCCCGGCCCGCAAGCCAGCTCTAACACGCGAGCATCATCGGTGGGTAAATGGCTAATAAAAGAATCAAAGGTGTCTGAATACATAGCAAGATCCATGTATTTATCCTGATACCTTTGAGCCAGCTTATCAAAGGTATTAACCGATATTTGATTATTATCCATTCGCTATTCCCTAGCACTCAGTGCTTATCACTTATACCGCTTTTGATTAATTAATCATCTACACTAGCTTGCAAGAGGCTGATTTACAACTGCTAGATGATCTCCTGTTTAATGTCCTGTTCAATATCATTTTAAGTGAAAACAATACCCCACAAGTTGACTCATTCCGCTCGACATGGTCAAAATGCCAAGAGAGATATTAGTTGGCAAAAAATCAGAGCGGGTAATATCCCGACGTTCTTTATTGCAGGTGGGGCCGACTTATATCAGCCACCGTCAATGATGAGAGCTGCTGTGGCGGAAATACTAGGCAGTCAGACGCAGGGTATGCCGTGAAGTGAAGTGGGAACAGCCTGAATTATCTATTCAAGCCTAATGCTTCCGAAGGGACATTTGATGTCGATGGATTTACAAATGCCGCGGTGGCATGGTCAATGGAACCACCATTGCCAAAAGCCAGCTCGTTTATGCCCCTTTATGTGTTATCTCCAGTAATTTGTCCTATGCAGCACTGACTTATTTGTAATACTTTTTCTCATCAGTCGGAAGGTTATGGGTTCCGTCTAGCGAAAACCTTTTAGTTAACCAATGCTTGTGCTTTTATACAGTAGTATCGGTTTTGTGCAGTTAATCTCTTAATTTTGCGCAATCAGTTCACGGTTTGCTATTGAGTGAAAAGAAAAAGAGGCGTAAATTCAGTTAGATGAAAGTGTGCATTCATGAAAAGTTCAGATAACCGGAAAGCAAAGTGTGCGACTCACTTTTCTCCCTAGGTGTATTGGATACAATCTTAAGCGTAAATGTTTAATAATCTGTTATTAATGAATTTTTCAAACTTTTTACTGTGCACGCTTTCTCAACATGGCTTGGCAAAACGCGCAAGCCGTATATACAAATGTTAACTTGCATTACCCTCGCAAATTTTGTGAGCTTCTAAATCAAAGGAATAGGATTAAATGACTAACTCCCCCGAATCGATATACGACTTTTTAATGGACTTATTTACATTATACCGTCGATGTAACGATTTAAACGTTGAACATTCGTTTGCAAAATTTAAAGGATTTGATGTTACTGATGAGAGTGATTTCATTGATTGTGTTAAGCATATTTTTATAAATGAAGAAAAATTTCAAGAGCAAAAAGAATACGTTTTTTCTGCGGATAACATGGTTAGTAAGACCCCAATGCTGGATAAGTATCAAAGAATGCTTTCCGAACGAAGAAGGATTTGTCAAAACTGGGAATTTAACGTAGAAGATGCTCATAAAATATTAGGTGCATAATAAGACTGCAAGTTAACAAGTTGCTCAAACGGACACGTACAGTTTGCTCGCGCTCCGCGCATTTTAGCAAATTGTACTTAGCCGCTTAGCAAAGCGTTATATTCTTTTGCATTAGAGG
>NZ_PJBM01000118.1:0-19906 GCF_002836075.1 Shewanella sp. GutDb-MelDb
CTGTGGCTGTGGCTGTGGCTGTGGCTGTGGCTGTGGCTGTCCAGATAAAACCAAACTGCTAAACCAGTCAAGTCATTAATGCATCAGACATAAAAAAGGCCGAACATATTGTCCGGCCTTTTATAACTAAGACTTATTTACTCTGCAGTGTCTTCAACAGCTTCAGCTGCTTCAGGACGACCTACTAGTTCAATATACGCCATAGGCGCTTTATCACCAGTACGTAGACCGCACTTAAGAATACGAGTGTAACCACCAGGACGTTCCTGGAAGCGTGGACCCAATTCAGTAAATAATTTACCAACGACTTCAGCGTCGCGAGTACGTGCAAATGCCAAACGGCGGTTTGCAACACTATCACTCTTAGCAAGTGTTATCAGAGGTTCAACTACGCGACGCAGTTCTTTCGCTTTAGCTACAGTAGTTCGGATCACTTCGTGACGAACTATTGAGCATGCCATGTTGCGAAACATAGCTTTACGATGACTGCTGTTACGATTTAGTTGACGACCACTCTTACGATGGCGCATGACCTAATCCTTATTACCTATATCTGTACTAATCTGGACTTAAAGGTCGTCTACTAAACTAGCTGGAGGCCAGTTTTCGAGACGCATACCTAACGACAGTCCGCGAGATGCAAGAACATCCTTAATTTCGGTAAGAGATTTCTTACCCAAGTTAGGTGTTTTCAACAGCTCAACTTCAGTGCGTTGTACCAGATCGCCGATGTAATGAATCGCTTCAGCCTTCAAACAGTTGGCTGAACGTACAGTTAGCTCTAAATCGTCGACAGGACGCAACAATATCGGATCGAACTCCGGCTTCTCTTCGACTGGTGCAGCCTCAGTCACATCACGTAATTCAACAAACGCATCTAGCTGTTCAGCCAAAATTGTTGCAGAACGACGTATTGCTTCCTCGGGATCGATAGTACCGTTTGTGGTCATATCAATAACGAGTTTATCTAAGTCTGTACGCTGCTCAACACGTGCGGCTTCAACATTATAAGCAATGCGAGCTACAGGTGAGAACGAAGAATCAACCAACAAACGGCCGATAGGGCGATCATCGTCTTCAGTTTGTGCACGGGCAGAAGCCGGTACATAACCACGACCACGCTCTACGCGGATACGCATGCTGACGTCATTATTACCTGTCAAATGACAGATAACATGGTCAGGATTCATGATAGTAACATCACCATCATGCGTGATATCTGCTGCAGTAACAGGGCCTGCGCCTGACTTACTAAGCGTAAGCATAGCTTCGTCTTTCCCTTCGATAACAACTGCTAAACCTTTAAGGTTAAGCAATATCTCGAGGATATCTTCTTGCACGCCTTCCTTGCTACTGTATTCATGCAGTACACCATCGATCTCTACTTCGGTTACCGCGCAGCCTGGCATAGACGACAATAGGATACGACGCAACGCGTTACCTAAAGTGTGACCAAAACCACGCTCTAGCGGCTCCAGTGTAACTCTGGCACGTGTTGGATTAACCTGCTCGATATCAACGAGACGCGGTTTAAGAAATTCTGTAACAGAACCCTGCATTGTGTCCTCTCTTTTGTTTTAACTTTACTTAGAGTAAAGTTCGACGATCAGCTGTTCGTTAATTTCCGCAGACAAATCACTACGTTCAGGTAGACGCTTAAAAGCACCTTCCATCTTAGTGCTGTCAACTTCAACCCATGTTGGCTTTTCGCGTTGAGCCGACACTTCTAAAGCCGCTTTAATACGAGCTTGAGTACGTGACTTCTCGCGAACGCTCACTACATCATTCGCAGACACTTTGAATGATGGAATGTTAACGACGCTACCATTAACCATAATTGACTTATGGCTAATTAGCTGACGTGATTCAGCGCGTGTTGCACCAAAGCCCATACGATAAACTACGTTATCAAGACGGGTTTCTAAAAGAGTAAGTAGGTTTTCACCAGTGTTACCTTTAGTACGTGCAGCATCTTTGTAGTAGTTACGGAATTGCTTTTCTAGCACACCATAAATACGACGAACTTTTTGTTTCTCGCGTAGCTGTACGCCATACTCAGACAGACGGGTCTTACGAGCGCCGTGTTGTCCAGGTGCAGTTTCAAGCTTACACTTCGAATCAATTGCTCTCACACCGCTTTTTAGGAAAAGGTCAGTACCTTCTCTGCGGCTGAGCTTGAGCTTTGGACCCAAGTATCTTGCCATGTTCTTTCTCCAACGATCCTATTAAAAACGACGAATTAAACGCGACGTTTCTTAGGAGGACGACAACCATTATGAGGGATAGGCGTCACATCGGTAATGTTAGTAATTTTATAACCAACCGAATTTAGTGCACGAATCGCTGATTCGCGCCCTGGACCTGGACCCTTCACAAAAACTTCAAGGTTCTTAACACCGTAATCCTGAGCAGCAGTACCTGCACGCTCAGCAGCAACCTGTGCAGCAAATGGGGTAGATTTACGTGAACCACGGAAACCTGAACCACCAGAAGTTGCCCAAGATAGTGCGTTACCTTGACGATCTGTAATGGTAATAATAGTGTTGTTGAAAGACGCATGTATATGCGCCATACCATCAGCAACCTGTTTACGTACACGCTTACGCGGAGAACGTGACGGAACTTTAGCCATTGTGGATTACCCCGTTACTTTCTAATTGGTTTACGTGGACCTTTACGCGTACGCGCATTGGTCTTAGTACGTTGCCCACGAAGGGGAAGGCTACGACGATGGCGAAGGCCACGGTAACAACCAAGGTCCATAAGACGCTTGATGTTCATGGAAACTTCGCGACGTAAATCACCTTCTACAATGTAGTTGGCAACTTCTTCGCGTAGAGTATCTATTTGAGCTTCGCTCAATTCCTTGATCTTAGCATCTTCAGCAATTGAAGTAGCCGCGCAAATTGCTTGTGCGCGAGTACGGCCAATGCCGAAAATAGCAGTCAATGCAATGACTGCATGCTTTTGATCAGGAATGTTAATGCCAGCGATACGGGCCACTATGCACTCCTCAAGTTAAAGGTCATCTGTGAAAAGCCCGGTAGGATACTCGACAGACGACAATTTAGCAAATAATATTTTGACCAGCCCCGACTGGGCTGGTCAAATCTTTCTTTTAGCCTTGACGTTGTTTGTGTTTAGGTTCAACACAAATCACACGAACAACACCACTACGCTTTACGATCTTGCAGTTACGGCAGATCTTCTTCACGGAAGCTCGAACTTTCATTTCATCACTCCGAGATTGCTAAGTTAGCGACCAAAACGATCTAAATTCGCTTTGTTTACCAAATTAGCTTTCTTCATTACAGACTCATACTGATGAGACATCATATGGGTCTGAACTTGAGCCATGAAGTCCATGATTACGACTACCATAATAAGTAGCGAAGTACCGCCAAAATAGAACTGTACTTTCCACGCAATTAACATGAACTCCGGAATTAAGCAGATAAACGTAATGTACAACGCACCGGCTAATGTCAGGCGGGTCATTACTTTATCAATGTAACGCGAAGTCTGTTCTCCAGGACGAATCCCGGGAATAAACGCACCACTCTTCTTCAAGTTATCTGCTGTTTCGCGAGGGTTAAACACCAACGCAGTATAGAAGAAACAGAAAAAGATAATCGCTGTTGCATATAACAATGAGTACAACGGTTGTCCCGGTGACACAGCAAGTGAAAAATCACTTAACCATGACAAGGACTCATTTTGTCCAAACCACTGAGCCAGTGTGCCTGGAAACAAAATTATGCTGGACGCAAAAATAGGTGGTATAACACCAGCCATATTTATCTTCAGCGGTAAATGAGTGCTTTGCGCTGCAAAAACCTTTCGGCCTTGTTGACGCTTAGCATAGTTAACAACAATACGTCGTTGTCCACGCTCTACAAATACCACAAAATATGTGACAGCAAAAACAATTACTGCCAGCAACAACAATACTAGTACACTTATGTCGCCTTGACGCGCCTGCTCAGCCGTTTGACCGATAGCAGATGGTAGACCTGCAACAATACCTGCGAAAATTAATATCGAGATACCATTACCAATGCCTCTTTCGGTAATTTGCTCACCTAACCACATAAGGAACATTGTTCCAGTGACTAAACTCACAACCGCTACAAAGTAAAATCCGAATCCTAGGTTTACTACTAAACCTGGAACTAAGTTCGGAAGACCTGTTGCGATACCGATTGCCTGGAACGTACCCAGGACCAATGTGCCGTATCTAGTGTATTGACTAATCTTCTTTCGCCCTGACTCGCCTTCCTTTTTCAATTCAGCGAGAGCAGGATGAACGACTGTCAATAACTGCATAATGATCGATGCCGAAATATACGGCATGATACCTAATGCAAAAATAGAGGCACGTTCAAGGGCGCCACCAGAGAACATGTTAAACATGCCTAAGATGGTACCCTTTTGCTGATTAAACAGCTCTGCTAGTACAGCAGCGTCAATACCAGGAATTGGTACAAACGAACCGGCTCTAAAGACGATAATTGCACCAATCACGAACAGCAGGCGGGTTTTCAATTCAGATAAACCGCCCTTCGCGCTTTTTAAATCAAGTCCTGGTTTTGCCATCGACGTATTATTCCTCGATCTTGCCACCGGCAGCTTCAATAGCTGCACGTGCACCTTTGGTTGCCTTTAGACCTTTAACGGTCACAGGGCGCTCAATGGTACCTGAAAGAACGATTTTAGCAAACTGTATGTTGCGAGTAACTAGATTCGCATCTTTCAGCGCATTTAGGTCGATAACATCACCGTTAACTTTAGCTAGTTCGCTAATGCGAACTTCTGCTGATACCAACGCACGACGCGAGGTAAAACCAAACTTAGGTAGACGAATCTTAAGTGGCATTTGACCACCCTCGAAACCGACGCGAACGCCGCCGCCTGAACGAGACTTCTGTCCCTTGTGACCGCGGCCACAAGTTTTACCAGTCCCAGAACCGATACCGCGACCTACACGCTTAGCTGCTGATTTAGCACCTGCAGCAGGTGATAGAGTATTTAGACGCATCTTATACTTCCTCCACCGAAACCATGTAGTAAACCTTGTTAATCATACCGCGAACTGAAGGAGTATCTTCAACTTCGACTGTATGATTAATGCGGCGTAAACCTAGACCAGTCAAAGTTGCACGATGCTTAGGCAAACGTCCAATTGAACTTTTAGTCTGAGTTACTTTAAGTGTTTTAGTAGCCATGGTGCTTAACCTCGAATTTCTTTAACATTCAGGCCACGCTTAGCTGCAATTTGTGATGGTGACTTCATGTGCACCAACGCATCTACAGTTGCGCGAACGATGTTAATCGGGTTAGTAGAACCGTATGCTTTTGACAGAACGTTATGAACGCCTGCTACTTCCAATACGGCACGCATTGCGCCACCGGCAATAATACCGGTACCGTCAGAGGCTGGCTGCATGTAAACACGCGATCCAGTATGACGACCCTTTACAGGGTGGTGTAAAGTACCGTTGTTCAATTCAACGTTCACAATGTTACGGCGAGCCTTTTCCATTGCTTTCTGAATTGCTGCTGGTACTTCACGCGCTTTACCATAGCCAAAACCGACTTTACCGTTACCATCACCGACTACAGTTAGTGCAGTGAAGCTAAAGATACGTCCGCCTTTAACTACTTTAGAAACACGATTAACTGCAACTAACTTCTCTTGCAGATCGTCTTTTTGTTGAGCTTCAAATTTAGCCATTTTTCATCATTCCTTAGAACTTGAGGCCAGCTTCACGAGCGGCGTCTGCTAATGCAGCAACGCGTCCGTGATACTTGAAGCCGGAACGATCGAATGCAACTACAGCTACGCCTTTTTCGATAGCGCGCTCAGCAACGATTTTACCCACTACTTTAGCTGCATCAACGTTACCAGTGTACTTTAGCTGCTCTGATACTGCTTTCTCAGCAGTAGAAGCTGCCGCCAACACTACGTTTACAGGACTAATGACCTGAGCGTAAGTATGACGTGGTGTACGATGTACAACCAGACGATTAACGCCCAGCTCTTGGATCTTCTTACGGGCGCGTAGTGCGCGGCGTAAGCGAGATGTTTTCTTATCCATATCGCGTTACCTACTTCTTCTTAGCCTCTTTACGGCGTACTTGTTCATCAGCGTAGCGAACACCTTTACCTTTATAAGGCTCTGGTGGACGATGGCTGCGAATCTCAGCAGCTACCTGACCAATTAACTGCTTATCAGTACCTTTCAGTACGATTTCAGTTTGGCTAGGACACTCTGCTGTTACGCCGTCAGGAAGTTCGTGGACCAGTGGGTGAGAAAAACCTAAAGTTAAATCAATACCTTTACCAGCGATTTTCGCACGGTAACCGACACCAATTAACTGTAGTTTCTTTTCAAAGCCTACTGTTACACCAACAACCATATTGTTGATTAAAGCTCGAGCTGTACCCGCTTGAGCGGCAGTTTTCACGCCTTCAATTGGGCTACACTTAATTTCATTGTCTTCAATAACAATAGAAACGTCAGTGTTTATAACTCGAGTCAAACTACCTTTAGTACCTTTTACGGTGATAGTTTGTTCGTTTAAAGTCACTTCTACGCCGGCAGGAATAGCGACTGGTGCTTTTGCGACACGAGACATTGCTAGCTCCTTATGCTACGTAGCAGATAACTTCCCCGCCCATGCCATTTTGGCGGGCAGTACGATCAGTCATCAAACCTTTAGAAGTGGACACGATAGCGACACCCAGTCCGCCCATAACCTTTGGAAGTTCGTTTTTACTTTTGTAAATACGAAGTCCCGGACGGCTAACGCGCTGGATAGTCTCTACGACTGGCTGACCTTGAAAGTACTTTAAAGTAATTTCCAATTCAGGCTTGGCTTCATCTGCTACGGCGTAGTCAGTGATATAACCTTCTTCTTTAAGCATTTTCGCAATAGCGATTTTTAGCTTAGCAGAAGGCATCTTCACAGATACGTGTTTAGCAGCTTGGCCGTTACGAATACGTGTTAACATATCCGCAATAGGATCTTGCATGCTCATATTAGCTTACTCCGTGACAAGTGCTTACCAGCTGGCTTTACGTAGGCCAGGAACTTCACCGCGCATAGTTGCTTCACGTAATTTAATACGGCTAAGGCCGAATTTACGTAGGAAACCATGTGGGCGACCAGTTTGACTACAGCGATTGCGCTGACGCGCTGCGCTAGAGTCACGTGGAAGAGCTTGTAACTTAAGTACGGCATCCCAACGATCTTCATCAGAAGTTGTTGAGCTGCTAATGATAGCTTTAAGAGCTAGACGCTTTTCAGCGAACTTAGCTACGAGCTTGGCACGTTTTACTTCACGTGCTTTCATTGAACTTTTTGCCATTACGCTACCCTTATTTCTTGAATGGGAAGTTAAAGCCTTCGAGCAAAGCTCGGCCTTCTTCATCATTCTTCGCAGAAGTAGTGATTACAATATCCATACCGCGGATCTTATCGATTTTATCGTATTCGATCTCTGGAAAGATTATTTGTTCACGCACGCCCATCGCATAGTTACCGCGACCGTCGAATGATTTAACACTCATACCACGGAAATCACGGATACGCGGGATTGCGATATCTACTAAACGCTCTAAGAATTCCCACATACGCTCACCGCGCAGTGTAACCTTACAGCCTATTGGGTAGCCTTCACGGATTTTAAAACCAGCAACTGACTTACGAGCTACAGTCACTACTGGCTTCTGACCAGCGATAGCAGTCATGTCACGGAGCGCATGCTCCATAACTTTCTTATCTGCTACTGCTTCGCCAACACCCATATTAAGGGTGATCTTTTCAATCCGAGGGACTTGCATGACACTGCTAAAACCAAACTTTGTTACAAGCTCAGGACTAACAGTCTCTTTATATTTATCATGCAGTTTCGCCATCGTTTACTCCAATTACTTTACGAGTTCACTGTTCGACTTAAAGAAACGGACTTTTTTGCCGTCTTCAAATCGGAAACCAACGCGATCAGCTTTGCCAGTGGCAGAGTTGAAAATCGCTACGTTTGATGCTTGTATCGGTGCTTCTTGCTCAACAATACCGCCAGCTACGCCCAATTGTGGGTTTGGCTTTTGGTGTTTCTTGACAAGGTTAAGACCTTCTACAATTAATTTACCAGTAGTAAGAACTTGAGAAACATTACCGCGTTTCCCCTGGTCTTTACCAGCTAGTACAATTACTTCGTCTTGACGACGTATTTTTGCTGCCATTTTGAAGCTCCTTACAGTACTTCTGGTGCCAGCGAGACAATTTTCATAAATTGCTCTGTACGCAATTCACGTGTCACTGGTCCAAAGATACGAGTACCAATCGGTGCAAGGTTTGCATTAAGCAAAACCGCTGCGTTCCGATCGAAGCGAATGACAGAACCGTCTGGACGACGTACGCCTTTCTTAGTACGGACTACCACCGCGTTATATACATCACCTTTCTTCGCTTTACCGCGAGGAATAGCTTCCTTTACAGAAACCTTGATGACGTCGCCGATTCCGGCATAACGACGATGAGAGCCACCCAAGACCTTAATACACTGAACTCTACGAGCGCCACTGTTACAGGCGACTTCTAGAGTCGATTGCATTTGGATCATTTTAAGTGCTCCGCTATCGTTACTTCACATTCCCACAAAGGGGGTACATTTTCTGTCCAAATTTAGACTTTAATTTAGTCAAATTTGGCGCGCAAGTGTAACACCCAAAAATAGGAATAGATAGTACTAAAAATACAAACGGCTCCAAGCAATGGAGCCGTTTACCTAAACGCCTAATAATATTAGGCTTTTGTTACTACTTCAACCAGAGTCCAAGACTTAGTCTTAGAAAGCGGGCGACATTCGCGAATAGTCACGACATCACCAGCATTACACTGATTCTGCTCATCATGAGCATGGATCTTAGTAGTACGCTTAAGGAACTTACCGTATAACGGATGTTTAACCTTACGCTCAATAGCTACAGTGATAGACTTGTCCATCTTGTTGCTAAGTACTCGACCCTGTAAAGTACGGATATTATCAGTCATTACACACCCGCCTTAGAAGTAATAATGGTCTTAACGCGCGCAATGTTACGACGCACGATTTTAAGCTGTTGAGTTTGAGTCAACTGACCAGTGGCGTGTTGCATACGCAGATTAAACTGCTCACGCAGCAGACCAAGCAGTTCAGCGTTCAATTCTTCAACGCTCTTTTCTGTTAGTTCGCTCGCTTTCATTACATCACCGTCTTAGTTACGAAGGTAGTCTTAAGAGGCAACTTGGAAGCAGCAAGAGCGAAAGCTTCACGAGCCAACTCTTCTGGTACACCATTCATCTCATAAAGAACCTTACCTGGTTGAATTTGGGCTACCCAATATTCAACGTTACCCTTACCTTTACCCATACGCACTTCAAGAGGCTTAGAGGTAATTGGCTTATCAGGGAAAACGCGGATCCAGATTTGACCTTGACGTTTAATATGACGTGTCATAGCACGACGCGCAGCTTCAATTTGACGAGCAGTTAGACGACCACGTCCAACAGCTTTCAAACCGAATTCACCGAAGCTTACTTCAGTGCCGTTCGCAAGACCGCGGTTACGGCCCTTGAACATTTTGCGGAACTTTGTTCTTTTTGGTTGCAGCATTGCCAGCTCTCCTATTTACCGCGAGGCTTGCGCTTCGGCTGCTGTTTCGGCTCTTCATGCTGAGGAACGATACCGTCTAGAACTTCACCTTTGAAGACCCAAACTTTAACGCCAATCACACCGTATTGAGTGTGACTCTCAGAAGTAGAATAGTCGATATCAGCACGAAGAGTATGCAAAGGTACACGACCCTCACGATACCATTCCGAGCGCGCAATTTCAGCGCCGCCTAGACGGCCGCTAACTTGTACCTTGATACCTTTCGCGCCAAGACGCATTGCGTTTTGAACTGCGCGCTTCATAGCACGACGGAACATAACACGACGCTCTAACTGCGAAGCGATGCCATCGGCAACAAGCTTAGCATCTAGCTCAGGCTTACGGATCTCAGCGATGTTAATTTGAGCTGGAATACCAGTCAATTTAGCAACTGCATTGCGTAGCTTTTCTACGTCTTCGCCTTTCTTACCAATCACAACACCTGGACGGGCTGTGTGGATAGTAACACGAACACTTTTAGCTGGACGCTCGATAACAATTTTAGAAACTGATGCTTGCTTAAGTTTCTTTTCAAGAAACTTACGCACTTCCCAGTCACTATTCAAGTTATTGGCATAGTCTGACTTGTCAGCGTACCATGTCGAGATCCAAGGCTTAGTGATACCCAGACGGATACCATTAGGATGTACTTTCTGTCCCATTGCTAACTCCTAGCGATCTGATACAACCACAGTAATGTGGCTGGTACGCTTGATTATGCGATCAGCACGGCCTTTGGCACGTGGCATGATACGCTTCATAGTTGGACCTTCATCGATCATAATCTTTCCAACTCTTAATTCGTCAATGTCAGCACCTTCATTGTGCTCAGCATTGGCGATAGCAGAGTCCAGTACTTTTTTAACAAGTACGGCAGCTTTCTTAGGGCTGAAAGTTAGAATTTCGAGAGCCTTAGCAACAGGCAGTCCACGGATTTGATCTGCAACCAAACGACACTTTTGAGGCGACGTACGGGCAAAACGATGTATAGCTAAAACTTCCATCTTATTCCTCCCGTATTAACGCTTCTTCGCTTTCTTATCTGCAGCATGGCCGCGATAAGTGCGTGTTGGTGAAAACTCACCAAGCTTGTGGCCGATCATTTCGTCAGTTACGAACACAGGTACGTGCTGACGACCATTATGGACAGCGATGGTCAACCCAATCATATTAGGGATGATCATAGAGCGGCGAGACCAAGTCTTAATAGGCTTCTTGTCTCCAGCTTCCATCGCTTTCTCTACCTTCTTCAGCAAGTGTAGGTCAATGAATGGACCTTTCTTGAGAGAACGTGGCATGGCGAATCCTCTTACTTTTTATTGCGACGACGTACAATGTACTTGTCGGTGCGTTTGTTACTACGAGTCTTATAACCCTTAGTAGGCATACCCCAAGGTGAAACAGGGTGACGGCCACCAGATGTACGGCCTTCACCACCACCATGTGGGTGATCAACTGGGTTCATTGCAACACCACGAACTGTCGGGCGTACGCCTCTCCAGCGTTTAGCACCTGCTTTACCTAACTGGCGTAGCATATGCTCGGCGTTACCAACTTCACCCAATGTCGCGCGGCAATCAACCGGCACTTTACGCATTTCGCCAGAGCGAAGACGTAGAGTGGCGTATGCGCCATCACGAGCAATAACTTGTACATAAGCACCAGCAGAACGAGCGATTTGAGCACCTTTACCAGGCTTCATTTCGACTGCGTGCACTACGCTACCCACAGGGATATTACGTAGAGGCAATGCGTTACCGCTCTTGATCTCTGCATCGATACCAGACTGGATTGCATCTCCAGCTTTCATGCCTTTAGCGGCAATGATGTAACGACGCTCACCGTCAGCGTAAAGTACCAAAGCGATGTTAGCTGTACGGTTTGGATCATATTCCAAACGTTCAACCTTCGCAGGGATACTGTCTTTATTACGCTTAAAGTCGATTAGACGATAATGTTGCTTATGACCACCACCAATGTGGCGGACAGTGATACGACCAGTATTGTTACGGCCACCACTTTTTGATTTCTTCGCCAACAGGCCTGCAAAAGGTTTACCTTTATGCAGATCGTTGTTCACCACTTTAACTAGATGGCGACGACCTGGAGAGGTTGGCTTACACTTAATAACTGCCACGATAATTCTCCTTTGCTTATTCAGCGCCGCCGACGAAATCGATGTCAGCACCTTCAGCTAGAGTAACATAGGCTTTTTTCCAATCGCTACGACGGCCTGTACGGGCACCGTGACGCTTAGTTTTACCTTTGTTAACCAAAGTGCGAACTGAATCGACTTCAACTTCGAATAGCTGTGCTACTGCAGCTTTAACTTCAGCTTTAGTTGCATCGATAGCTACACGGAAAACAACTGTATTGGTTTTCTCAGCGTTCACAGTGCTCTTTTCAGAAACATGTGGAGCAAGAATAACTTTTAACAAACGTTCTTCGCTTATCATCCCAGCATCTCCTCGATTTGCTTAATAGCTTCAGCAGTTACGAGTACTTTGTTGAATGCGATAAGGCTAACTGGATCAATACCAGCAACATCACGAACATCAACTTTGTACAAGTTACGAGCAGCTAAGAACAAGTTCTCGTCAACTTCTGGAGTAACAATCAACACGTCTTCAAGTTGCATTTCAGCAAGTTTAGCTTTCAGCTCTTTAGTTTTAGGAGCATCAACACTAAACGACTCAACAACGATAAGACGGTCTTGACGTACCAATTCAGAGAATATGCTTTTCAGCGCTCCGCGGTACATCTTCTTGTTAACTTTTTGGCTGTGATCTTGTGCTTTAGCAGCGAATGTTACGCCACCGCCACGCCAGATTGGGCCTTTAACAGTACCGGCACGTGCGCGGCCAGTACCTTTTTGGCGCCATGGCTTTTTGCCAGAGCCAACTACTTCTGCACGAGTCTTTTGAGCACGAGTGCCCTGACGTGCGTTTGCAGCGTAAGCTACAACTACCTGATGAACCAGTGCTTCGTTAAAGTCACGGCCGAAGGTAGTTTCGGAAACTTCAAGAGCACTCTGTGCGTCTTTCAATACCAATTCCATTACTATCTCCTCAGACCTTAAGCTTTAACAGCTGGTTTGATGATCAGGTCGCCATTAGTAGCGCCTGGAACTGCACCCTTAACCAGTAGCAAGTTACGTTCAGCATCTACACGTATAACGTCTAGATTCTGCGTAGTAACACGCTCTGCACCCATGTGGCCTGACATTTTCTTACCTTTGAAAACGCGACCAGGTGTCTGGTTTTGACCAATAGAACCGTTAGATCTATGAGCCAAAGAGTTACCATGAGTCATATCTTGGGCATGGAAGTTCCAACGCTTAATACCGCCTTGGAAGCCTTTACCTTTTGATTGACCAGTTACATCTACTTTCGCAATTTCAGCGAAAATATCTACATTAAGCTCAGCACCAACTTCGATACCTTCACCTTCACCATCTGCCAAACGCATTTCCCATAAACCACGACCGGCTTCAACGCCTGCCTTAGCAAAGTGACCTGCTTCTGGTTTAGTGATGCGATTAGCTTTTTTAGTACCAGTAGTTACTTGAAGTGCGCGGTAACCGTCTGTATCCAAAGTTCTCACTTGGGTTACACGGTTAGCAGCAATTTCAATTACTGTTACAGGTACCGACGCGCCATCTTCATTGAAGATACGTGTCATACCTACTTTACGACCGATAAGACCGATAGCCATCTCTCAAACCTCTTCTAAGCTCAATTAACCCAAGCTAATTTGAACGTCAACGCCAGCTGCAAGATCTAAACGCATAAGTGCGTCTACAGTCTTTTCAGTCGGCTCGACGATATCAACAAGACGCTTGTGAGTACGAAGTTCGTACTGATCACGCGCATCTTTATTAACGTGTGGAGAAGTCAAAATGGTATAACGTTCTTTACGCGTAGGAAGTGGAATTGGACCACGAACCTGTGCGCCTGTACGCTTAGCAGTTTCAACGATTTCCGCAGTAGACTGATCAATCAAACGATGATCAAATCCTTTTAAGCGGATACGGATTCTTTGGTTCTGCATTGACCAGAGCTCCTAAAATGTACACATAAAAAATCACCCTCTAGCTTCTTCCTTTTGGAAAAGCAGAGCGAGATGATTTAACCGTTCGACTCACAATCGGAGTCGCTGTTTTTTTACGTCAACCTCAAGGGTAGACCAATTTAAATCGCCTAATGGTTAAGGCGAGGGGGTATTATACTGACTTTAGCGCTCAGATCAACCCCACTGTTTGAAATACCGTCAAATAGACAGAATTCAATAAAGTGGCGGCTATTATACCGAGCCAGATCAAGATTACTAGCCCCAATAACTTTCTTTCGGAAATAAAAAAGGCAGCCTAGGCTGCCTTTTTTTGATATTGAGTTAAGACTCGTTGCTATTAAGCAACAATCTTAGCTACAACACCAGCACCAACAGTACGGCCACCTTCACGGATAGCGAAGCGTAAACCTTCATCCATCGCGATTGGGCAGATTAGTGTAACTGTCATCTGTACGTTATCACCAGGCATTACCATCTCAACGCCTTCAGGCAATTCGATAGTACCAGTTACATCCGTTGTACGGAAATAGAACTGTGGACGGTAACCTTTGAAGAATGGAGTGTGACGTCCGCCTTCTTCTTTAGACAGAACGTAGATTTCTGACTCAAAAGTTGTATGTGGAGTAATTGAACCTGGAGCAGCAAGAACCTGACCACGTTCAACATCTTCACGCTTAGTACCACGTAGAAGAACACCACAGTTTTCGCCAGCACGACCTTCGTCAAGTAGCTTGCGGAACATTTCAACACCAGTACAAGTAGTCTTAGTAGTATCACGGATACCAATAATTTCGACTTCTTCACCAATCTTGATGATACCGCGCTCTACACGACCAGTTACAACTGTACCACGGCCTGAGATTGAGAAAACATCTTCGATTGGAAGAATGAATGCACCATCAATAGCACGCTCTGGCTCTGGAATATAAGTATCAAGTGCTTCTGCAAGCTCAAGAATTTTAGCTTCCCACTCTGGCTCGCCTTCAAGGGCTTTAAGCGCAGAACCTTGGATAACTGGTAAGTCATCACCTGGGAAGTCATATTCAGAAAGAAGTTCACGAACTTCCATTTCTACAAGCTCAAGAAGCTCTTCGTCATCTACCATGTCACATTTGTTCATGAATACGATGATGAATGGTACGCCAACCTGACGTGAAAGCAGGATGTGCTCACGTGTTTGTGGCATTGGACCATCTGTAGAAGCAACTACTAGAATCGCGCCGTCCATTTGAGCAGCACCAGTGATCATGTTTTTAACATAATCGGCGTGACCAGGACAATCTACGTGTGCGTAGTGACGTGCAGGTGTGTCATATTCGATGTGAGAAGTATTAATTGTAATACCGCGCTCACGCTCTTCAGGAGCATTATCGATTTGTGCGAAATTCTTAACTTCACCACCGTAAGTCTTAGTTAACACAGACGAGATAGCAGCAGTAAGAGTTGTTTTACCATGGTCGACGTGACCAATAGTACCCACGTTAACGTGCGGTTTAATACGTTCAAATTTTTCTTTAGCCATGGTATTGCCCCAATCCAAAATACTGGTGATGAAACTGCATGTAGCAAAAAATCCGATGCATAAATGCTACCGAATCAGTGAGTAAGATAATTAAGATATATAAGAAGCAGGAGGCGTGCTGACAGAAGGTCTTAAACGGGAAAAAGCACTCGTAATCGAGTGCTTTCTACTGATTAAGTATTATCAGCAAGAATTTGGAGCGGATGGCGGGAATCGAACCCGCGTTATCAGCTTGGAAGGCTGGAGTAATACCATTATACGACATCCGCGTAACCTACTTCAGGCTACCTAACTAACTAGAAAGTGGTGGAGGGAGAAGGATTCGAACCTTCGAAGGCTGAGCCGTCAGATTTACAGTCTGATCCCTTTGGCCACTCGGGAACCCCTCCAGGGAAATGGTGCCGGCACCAAGAGTCGAACTCGGGACCTACTGATTACAAGTCAGTTGCTCTACCAACTGAGCTATGCCGGCGTGTCATTTCGGTAGCGGATATTATGGAAGTGTGAGCATAAGTGCAATAGCAAAATCGTTTTTTTTCTAAAAAAAACGCCAACAGAGGTTTTTTTACGCGCATTTCCGCCTTAATGTTTACTTTTAAGCCAATTAAATTGATTTGCTCAACATTGACTAAACGACTATCCCGTAGCAGTTGTCGATAATAAATTCATAGTGTAATCTGCCCTCCTTAACGGAGAACTTCGCAATGACGCAAAACAATCAAATTCATAAAGCACTTTACCTACCTTTCGAGCGTCAGCAATGGGCTGAATTGAGAGAATCGGTGCCTTTAACACTCAGTGAAAATGATCTAGCGGATCTGCGCGGTATCAACGAAAAAATATCACTGTCAGAAGTCACTGATATTTATCTCCCTTTAAGTCGACTACTCAATCTTAACGTCGGTGCTAAACAGCAACGCGGCTTAGCACTGAATGAATTTCTCGGCCGTGTTCCGCCGAAAAGACCCTACATTATTAGCATTGCTGGCAGTGTCGCTGTAGGGAAAAGCACTACAGCGCGTATTTTGCAGGCACTACTAAGTCATTGGCCCGAACATCCTAAAGTCGATTTAATGACTACAGATGGTTTCCTGCATCCTCTGGCAGAGCTTAAACGTCGTGGTTTAATGCAACGTAAAGGATTTCCTGAAAGTTACGATATGAAGGGGTTAGTTGAGTTTATTTCAGCAGTAAAAGCGGGAGAGTCGGCCGTCAGTGCCCCCATCTACTCTCATATCACCTACGACAGAATACCGAATCAGTTACAGTGGGTCCGTCAACCCGACATTCTCATTATTGAAGGTTTAAATGTATTGCAGACGGGTCAAGACTCAGCGGTAGACACTCGACGTCCATTTGTATCTGATTTTGTCGACTTTAGTATCTATGTTGATGCTGAAGAAGAATTATTAAAGAAATGGTATATAGAACGTTTTCTACAATTTAGAACCGGAGCATTTAGTGAAGATAGCTCTTATTTTCACCATTACTCTCAATTAAGCGATGCTGAAGCAACAGCAATAGCATCAAAAATTTGGGACAGCATCAACGGACCAAACTTAACCTTAAATATCCACCCAACTCGTGAACGAGCTCATCTTATTTTGCAAAAAGGACCGGACCATCGAATGGATCAAGTCCTCCTAAGAAAATAGTACTCGTTAAGTTAACGATCGCAGGCTTATTTCACCACCAATAAAACTCTTTAGGCCGTTGGCAGTCTCGAGCACCACGGCTCCCTGCTGATCAATACCTCTGCAAATGCCTTGAACTTCCTCAGTACCTATAATGAGCTTAATCTCTTGGCCGTTAAAGAGATCTGCCTCTCCCCATCTGGCTTGAAAAGGCGCTAAACCTTCATCTTGAAACTTGCACAGATCTTGCTGCAATTGTTTCTGCAACAACGTTAGCAATGCTGTCTTATTTGGCATGTTTTCCAGAGAGGTTAAATCACTCCAAGGCTGGTCAATTGATTTTCCTTGCTGTTCACTCATCGCCATATTCAAACCAATGCCGATCACAAGATTGCATTCGCTGTCGGTGTGGCCACTCATCTCAATCAGTACACCCGCTAATTTCTTACCTGCCAAGTAGATATCATTAGGCCACTTAACTCCCACATTGGGCACTTCTAATTGCTCAAGCACTGACACAATAGAACACGCAACCACTAAACTTAGCCCCATCGCCTGAGCCATTCCCTGCGGAAACTGCCAATACATAGAAAAATAAAGATGACATCCATAAGGCGACACCCAAACACGCCCTCTTCGGCCTCGCCCTGCGGACTGATATTCAGCGACACAAATATCACCAGAATCGAGCTCATCAGCATGCTTTAGAATAAAACCATTGGTACTGGGGATCTCATCAAAATAGAAACATCGCTGCTTCACTCCGCTTTTTAACGTGCTTTCATCCACTAACGATAGCGGGTTACTCAACTTATAGCCTTTACCTTTGACGCAATAAATATCAACGCCATAACCTTCCAGTCCGCTAATATGGTTAGCGACTGCCGTTCTCGATACCCCAAGCTTTGCCGCTAACGCTTCGCCTGAAACAAAGTGCCCATTAGCAAGTTCAGCTAAGATACTGCGCTTACGACTCCATTGTTCTGCCATGTTATAAGTTCCTTTCTCCAGTCGCCGCGATCATTCTAGGTTCTGGTTCTAATTTGATACCAAATTTGTCTTCAATACAATCGACCACATGCTGCGCCAACGCTAAAATATCATGACTGGTGGCATTGCCTCGGTTTATTAATACCAACGCTTGATCTTGATGTACTGCAGCACCGCCAACTTGATAACCTTTTAATCCAGCATTCTCAATGAGCCAACCTGCGGCAACTTTTGTATTAGCTATCCCTAGAGGATATCCGACGATGCTCGGGAATTGATGCACTAAAGCATTAAATTGATGGTTAGCAATCACAGGGTTTTTAAAGAAACTACCGGCATTACCAACCTTGTTAGGATCAGGTAACTTAGTCATTCGAGTTTTGCAGATACAGTCAAACACTTCTCTTGGCGTTACATTGGTATTTTTTAGTGCCTTAAGTGGTCCATAATCCAATTTAGGTCTCCATATTTTAGCGACTTTAAAGCCCACTCTAGTAATCAGTGCTTTACCTAATAATTGCTGCTTGAAAATTGAATCTCTATAAGCAAACTGACAATCTTTTGCATTAAGTCGAATATGCTTGCCAGTGGCAAGTTCCACGTATTCAACCCAGTCGCATATATCCGTTAACTCAACACCGTAAGCACCGATATTTTGAATCGGCGCAGCACCCACCTTGCCGGGAATAAGCGCAAGGTTTTCTAATCCCGCAATATTTTTCGCCAAACAAAAGCAAATGAGTTCATGCCAGTTCTCTCCCGCTGCAACCGAAAGAAGGTGAAAATGTTCAGTGTCAGCAATTTCAATCCCTCTCGTTTCAACAAGTACCACAGTGCCCTCAAAATCGTCACAGAAAATGACGTTGCTACCACTACCAAGCACCAGCATAGGCTCTTTAGCTTGGTAAAGCGCTAAGCAGCAAGAGATTAGCTGCTCTGTGGTTTTAACGGTAATAAGCTCTCGACAGGAGTGTTCAAGCCCAAAGGTATTATGCGATTTTAGAGAAACGGAATGGGTCACTGAGGCAGTCTTATTCATCAAAGGAAAGTCACATTGTATCGTAAACCGATTACTCTCAGAAGCCCCTATCACCCAAGTTGGATTTAGCCAAAGACACAACGGGTTGGCACACGGCAGTTAACTCCCACATTTCATGGAGCCGGCCGCAAGTTCTCGTCATGGATCAAGTGTGCTGTCAGCATTCCCAGCCAACAAGATCTATAGTTTTGCTTCTACCTGTCCAACTTAATCAATAAACTACTTATCTTCAGCTGTTTTCATTTGAACCTTAGTAAAGATGCTGTATGTGATAGGTTTCAGTAGGTTTTTTGACGAAATTTCGCAGTCGTTTAGTCAAAGCATAATGTAATGAAGGTACACCACCTACTCAACAGGTCAGCAGAGCCAACGAGAGGCATTTCACATTCTGCAGCTTTGGGAGATTGGCTTTATATCTACTTTATCTACTAACGTAACTTTCTCAGCAAATAGTATTGCCTGTTCGATTAGAATTTTTGCAGTTACCACTTTTAAATACAGCTGAGATATAGGTATTCACTCAATAACCCGCCGCGGTTCTTGTTCTGTTATCGTGCGGTTTTACGGTAAAAAACGCAGTATTAGTTACTTTTACTCGGTCACAAATAAATTGAAAAAATCGCGATAGGTATATAAAAGTGACGAACTATATAATGCACTCACCCATTTCAGCTCAATAATAAACCAATGAGCCCGTATATTGTTTCTTTTTATGCCATAAAAAACAGACACGAAAAAGCCCTAGCATTGCTGCTAGGGCTTATCGTAATGTTGGCGGAGTGGACGAGACTCGAACTCGCGACCCCCGGCGTGACAGGCCGGTATTCTAACCAACTGAACTACCACTCCTTTAGCAAAAAGCCGAAGCATGATGCTAAATTCTTTTAAAGTCGCTAACGTGTCAAAGGTTAGTAGACTCGCTTTACCTCTTTATAAGAGATTAAGCTAAA
>NZ_PJBM01000119.1:0-19793 GCF_002836075.1 Shewanella sp. GutDb-MelDb
TGAGCTACGGTTGTATTGTAAAGCGTGACACTATAAACAGAATTGGTACAACCGAGTGGATTCGAACCACCGACCCCTACCATGTCAAGGTAGTGCTCTAACCAACTGAGCTACGGTTGTATTGGTTGCGGGAGCTGGATTTGAACCAACGACCTTCGGGTTATGAGCCCGACGAGCTACCATACTGCTCCATCCCGCGACTGTGTATACTGCATGTCCTGTTGGCTGATGCCTTGGAACGAGCGCTATAGTACGGTCGATGCTGGATTGGCGCAAGTAAAAAAACATTCTTTTGTGTTAAATGCTGCTTTGCTCGCCAACTTGTATGCTCATTAAGCGTTTCGAACGATTTATAAGTAAAAATCTTACATTGCCGAAAGTTTTACACCCCTTTTTTGGATATACCTCAAGCGCATAGCGAATAATATTGCAGCAGTAGTGAGTCCTGCGATGAGTCCAATCCAAAAACCTTGTGCGCCCATTGCTGGAACCAGTATGTCAGTTCGAGCCAATGTGTAGCCAAGTGTCATCCCTACAGCCCAATACGAGACTAACGTAATGTAAAAAGCACTACGGGTATCTTTATAACCGCGCAAGGCGCCTGAAGTGACGACTTGTACGGCATCCGACAATTGATAGATAGCGGCAAAGAACATTAGGCTACCTGCTAATGTAATGACGTCAGGGTTATCATTATAGAGTAGTGCAATTTCATTTCTAAACGTCACCGTAATAATTGCAGTAAATAGTGCAAGTGAGAAAGAGATAATTAACCCAAGTCGGGTGATCATCGCTGCAATTGCAGGTTTATCTTGTCCAAGGTAGTAGCCAACGCGTATCGATACGGCAATACCTATAGATAGTGGTAGCATAAAGACAATGGATGAGAAGTTGAGTGCGATTTGGTGACCAGCGACAATCGTTGCACCGAGGGGCGCCAGTAATAGCGCAATGATTGCAAATAAACTGACTTCAAAAAATAGCGCCATAGCGATTGGGAAGCCATGCTTTGTCATATCAACCATTACTTTTACATTGGGACGATGAAAAGATTTGAAGGGAGCAAGTTCTTTAAATTTGGCATGAAACTGCATATAAATAATCATGGCAATAAGCATTGCCCAAAATACTAAGGCTGTTGCGATGCCACAACCGGCGCCGCCCATTGCGGGCATACCGAAATGGCCATAAATAAAGATATAGTTTGCAGGGATATTGACAGCTAAGCCGACAAAGCCGATCACCATCGTCGGCAGAGTATAAGAAATCCCTTCACTGCAACCGCGAAGTACTTGATATAAGACAAAGGCGGGAACGCCCCACATAAAGCCATTGAGGTAACCCACACTGAGCTGAGCCAGTTGCGGTTCCAAATCCATCAGAGTTAATATATTGTCGGCAAGTGAGAGGAAGAACATCACACCTACGCTGCCTATTATGGCAATATATCCAGCTTGGAAAGCCAACGGTTGTATTGCTTTTTGATCATTAGCACCATGATGGTGAGCAAATACCGGGGTAAATGCCATTAATAGTCCTTGCACGAATAACAATGCAGGGAGCCATAAACTGGAGCCAATAGCAACGGCAGCCATATCAACGGCGCTAACTCGGCCGGCCATTACAGTGTCGATGAAGCCCATCATGGTTTGGGTAACTTGAGCAATGAGTACAGGTAGTGCTAATTGAATTAAACGTTTGGCCTGAAAGCCTGAGTGGTTCATGAATACAGCCCTTAATACATACGAGAGATAAAATGTTTACAGGTATAGTTCAAGCAACATGCGAAGTGTTGGCGATAGATAAAAAAACGGGTTTAAATACGCTACAAATCGAAATTGGACCGGATTTGCGCGAGGGACTTTCACTAGGGGCAAGTGTCGCAAATAACGGTGTTTGTTTAACAGTCACAAGAATGGAAGATGATAGGGTGTTTTTCGATGTAATGGAAGAGACGCTAAAGCTAACTAACCTATCTAATCTGAGACCTGGATCACAAGTTAACATCGAACGGTCGTTAACCTTTGGCAGTGAGATTGGCGGCCACATTTTATCAGGTCATGTGCACACAGAAGCAGAGGTTAAATCGGTAAGTAAAACAGAATCTCACTATGATATTTGTTTGTCTGTTGAACCAAAATGGATGAATTATATTCTTTATAAGGGATTTGTTGGTGTAAACGGCTGTAGCCTTACGGTAGGGGCGGTTACTGAGTCTAGCTTTATGCTGCATTTGATCCCTGAGACATTAAAATTGACCAACTTGGAGTCATACACTGCTGGTGACAAAATCAATATTGAGATTGATAGCCAGACGCAAGCGATTGTTGATACCGTTGAGCGAGTATTAGCCAAGCGTTTTGCTAACTCAATGGACGTTTAACACCCAGTGCACTAGGTATTTGACCCATTTAGAGCGCTTCAGACTTTTCAATTCAAGGCGCATTGGTGAAAAATGGTATTCCCTTTTAAGCCAATGCAAAGCTGGAAAGACTGAGGCGCTTAACGAGTGCGGCCGACGTTTAAAGCAAATGGCAAAGCCCTTAGCTCCAATCCCCATCTTGTCTACAGGGCTTTAAATTCCTGCCGAATGGTCAAACTTTTAAAGCAACTGGATCAATGCACTGTTTGACTCACAAACAGTACATTGAGCTAATAAATTTGTTCGTCATCGGAATCGATATAAAGTTCGATTGTCATTCGCGATTCATCCAGATGCATCCGCATATGAATGGGGTTGCAACATACTCTGCAATCTTCGTAGTAATCTTGATCACCGCCAGTCGCATCAATATTGAGATGTTGATGATGTCCGCAATGTGGGCATGAAATGGTTTTATTGATAAATCGCATATTAAACTCCCGTAAATCCGACTGCGCTTCGTCCTCCATCTACTGCAATAATCTGCCCTGAGATATAAGGAGCGCTGACTAAATGAGATATCAACTTAGCAATGTCGTCCGGCTGGCCAAGCTTAGCTAAGGGAATTTCTTTTAAGACATGGTTCTGAGAGTCATCATTAGATTGTTCTGGCCAGAGGATTGCGCCTGGTGCCACTCCGTTTACGCGGATATCAGGTGCGAGTTCTTGTGCCAGCGAAAGCGTTGCCATCTCAAGTGCTGCCTTTGATATAGAGTATAGTCCATGATCTTTCAGCGGGCGCTTAGCATGGATATCAATTAAGTTGATTATGCAGCCTCTTTGCTCTTTGAGTGTCGGCGCAAATTGCTCGGCTAAAAAGTAGGGCGCTAACAGGTTTGTGGCAAGTAGTTGTTGTGCTGCTAAGTAATCCGTTTCACCTAGGGGAGTAGGGGTGAACTCTGACGCATTATTAACTAATACTGCTAAGGGTAATGCCAATGCGTTTACGTTGACTATAAATTGTTGTAGTTCAATCTGGTTGTTAAGTTCGGCCTGCATAATTTGTGCAGAGTTAGGCCTTGTCGCATTGAGTTCAGAACACAGTGATAGCGCGTCGTTATAAGATTGGCTGTAATGAATTAATATGTTGAACCCATCGTGGTGAAGCTGTTTAGCAATACAATGTCCAATACGTTTTGCTGCGCCGGTGATGAGTGCCCATTTATTCATAACGCTTTTCCATAAAGTTGTTTGCTATATATAAGGTATTATGGCCTTATCATAAGACATCACACAATCTAATACTGGGTTTAGTATTGATATCGATTGTGCTACTTCGCGACATTATACGTTGTGACCGCCATGCTGCTTAATGATGTCTTGTTTGCTAATTGAAGATAGCTCCCTTGCTCTGTGGCAATGATATTTTCGGTTAATGCCTTTGTCATGTGCACCATAGTGTTAGTTAAGTCTGTTTCTATCTCGACGATTAGTTGTGCTTTGTTGATTGTTTGTGATGGTACCTGTGGGCTTTCAGTATATCCGGCTTGCATTAGCGTTGCGGTCAATAACATTAGCTTAATCATAACGTCCTCCTTGTTTAAGACGCGGCTAGATTAACGACTAAAAATGAAGCTGAAGTTACAGTCAGCCTTTATCACTGATGATATTCCCCTGATGTTTTTAATGGTTTGAATAAGAAAAACTAATCTCAAGGTAAAACTTGCATCCACCTATGGCTATCACTTAGAATCACGCTCTTACGCGTCGGAAAACATAGACTCCTGTACGGTCTTGTCCTGGCTGCGTTTTAACTCTTAATTATTAAACCCAAGTGGCCCTACGTGGGGGTCACCACTGGAAAAGGAAAATTCATGCCTGTAATTACACTTCCTGATGGAAGCAAACGCGAGTTTGCTCAACCCGTTTCTACTTTAGATGTTGCTGCCGATATTGGTCCTGGTCTGGCGAAAGCTTGTATTGCCGGACGTATTAATGGTGAGCTGAAAGACGCTTGCGATATCATTGATACCGATTCAGAGCTTTCGATTATCACAGCTAAAGATGAAGAGGGTGTAAAGATCCTTCGCCACTCTTGTGCACATTTGCTCGGCCATGCATTTAAGCAGCTTTGGCCTGACGCTAAAATGGCGATCGGTCCTGTTATCGACAATGGTTTCTATTATGATATCGACTTAGATCATAAATTGACCCAGGAAGATATTGATGCGCTAGAAAAGCGTATGACCCAACTTGCAAAAACTAACTACGCTGTTGATAAACGTGTTGTTAGCTGGCAAGAAGCGCGTGATACCTTTGAAGCTCGCGGTGAAAGCTATAAAATTGCAATCCTTGATGAGAACATCAGCAAAGATGCAACTCCAGCGCTTTATCATCATGAAGAATATGTTGATATGTGCCGTGGTCCGCATGTACCGAACATGAGATTCTGTCAGAACTTTAAGTTGATGAGTGTAGCTGGTGCCTATTGGCGTGGTAACTCAGATAACAAAATGCTGCAACGTATCTACGGTACAGCATGGGCAGACAAGAAAGCACTTAAAGTGCACCTTAACCGTTTAGAAGAAGCGGCTAAGCGTGACCATCGTAAAATTGGTAAGCAGCTAGATCTTTACCATATGCAAGAAGAAGCACCTGGTATGGTGTTTTGGCACAACGATGGCTGGAGCCTATACCTAGAGCTTGAAAAGTTCATTCGTCAAAAACTGGGTCAATACACTTATCAAGAAGTTAAAGGTCCATTAATGATGGATCGAGTGTTGTGGGAACGTTCAGGCCATTGGGATAAATATTCCGAGGCAATGTTCACCACTAGCTCTGAGAATCGTGAATACGCCATTAAGCCGATGAACTGTCCTGGACACGTTCAAATATTTAATCAAGGCCTTAAGTCTTATCGCGATTTGCCATTACGTATGGCTGAGTTTGGTTGTTGTCATCGTAATGAGCCATCAGGTTCACTGCATGGCTTAATGCGTGTTCGTGGCTTTACGCAAGATGATGCACATGTTTTCTGTACTGAAGATCAAGTTCAGCAGGAAGTTAGCGCATGTATTCAAATGGTGTATGACACATACGAAACATTTGGCTTTAAAAATATCGCCGTTAAGCTTTCTACTCGTCCTGAAAAACGTATTGGTGATGACGATATGTGGGACCGAGCTGAAGAAGCCTTAAAGCAAGCGCTTACAGCTAATGATATTGAATTTGACATCCTACCCGGTGAAGGTGCTTTCTACGGACCTAAGATCGAATTCACATTACACGATTGTTTAGATAGAGCATGGCAGTGCGGTACTGTACAATTAGATTACGCATTACCTGGTCGTTTAGGTGCAACTTACGTAGCGGAAGACAACAGTCGTCAAACGCCCGTAATGATCCACCGAGCCATTCTTGGTTCATTAGAGCGCTTCTTGGGTATTCTTATTGAAGAGTACGCCGGAAAATTCCCAGCTTGGTTAGCACCTCAACAAGTTGTCGTGATGAATATTACTGACAAACAGTCGGATTATGCTGAAAAAGTTGTCAATTCATTAAAAGAATATGGAATTCGTGCAACTAAAGACTTGAGGAATGAGAAGATAGGCTTTAAAATACGTGAGCACACGTTAAGGCGTGTCCCTTATTTATTGGTCGTTGGTGATCAAGAAATAGAAAATAAGGAAGTCGCGGTGCGTACCCGAGAGGGAGTTGACTTAGGTAAGATGCAAATCGAAGAATTTGCGACTAAGCTCAAGAACCAAATTTCGCTCCGTAGTCTCAATTTGTTGGAGGAATAGGTCATAAAGATCAAAAAAACTGCAGGGCGCCAGGCGGCCCCGAATAGAATAAACGAGCTCATCACTGGTGTTTCAGAAGTCCGTCTTAACGGTCTTGACGGTGAGCAATTAGGTATCTTGACTATTAGTGAAGCACAGGAAGTTGCTGACGAAGCAGGTGTTGATTTAGTAGAAATCAGTCCTAATGCTGAGCCGCCGGTTTGCCGTGTAATGGACTACGGTAAGTTCCTTTTTGATAAAGCGAAAGCTCAAAAAGAACAAAAAAAGAAGCAAAAAATTGTACAGGTGAAGGAAATTAAATTCCGTCCCGGTACAGATTCGAACGATTATCAGGTAAAACTACGCAACCTGACTCGTTTTCTAGAAGACGGCGACAAAGCGAAAGTAACGCTTCGTTTCCGTGGTCGTGAGATGGCTCACCAAAGCCTAGGTATGGATCTTTTGAACCGTATCAAAGCTGATTTGGAAGCAATTGCAGTCGTGGAGTCCTTTCCAAAAATGGAAGGTCGCCAAGCTGTCATGGTTCTCGCACCGAAAAAGAAATAGTAAGGCAATTGAAAGTAGCAGGGTCTTTTTATTAAGATACCTGTTCGCCTTGCGTTTTATTAATTGTCCCAATGCGGAGTTTTAGCAATGCCTAAAATGAAAACAGACAAGGGTGTAGCGAAGCGTTTTAAGAAAACCGCCAATGGTTTTAAACGTAAGCAAGCCCATTTACGTCACATTTTGACCAAGAAGAGCACTAAGCGTAAACGTCACTTACGTGCTAAATGTTTAGTATCTAAAGCTGACATGCCTGCTATTGCACGTCAACTACCTTACGCTTAATTAAAGGAGCAAAGAACAATGCCTAGAGTTAAGCGTGGTGTAACCGCTCGTGCTCGTCACAAAAAAGTACTCAAACTAGCCAAAGGTTATTACGGAGCTCGCTCACGTACTTACCGTGTTGCAAAGCAAGCCGTAACTAAAGCTGGTCAATATGCTTACCGTGACCGTCGTCAGAAGAAACGTCAATTCCGTCAACTTTGGATTGCACGTATCAATGCGGCTTCTCGTCAAAATGGTCTGTCTTACAGCCGTTTCATTAATGGTTTGAAAAAAGCCTCTATTGAAATCGATCGTAAGATCCTGGCTGACATCGCTGTTTTTGATAAAGTTGTATTTACAACTTTAGTAGAAAAAGCAAAAGAAGCTTTAGCTAAGTAATTAGCTGTGATTCTTGTAAAAAGGGAGCCTTAGGGCTCCCTTTTTTGTATCTGAAATTTGTCCCGTCTTGAGAATAAGTTGACGTTTTAGAGACTGATTGATGAAATCTTTAAGTTCCATCAGCAAAAGCGTACACAAGGTGAGCACACTCTGGACTTAGCAGTGGTTTTGCTTAGGCCTGCAGAAAAAGGCGAACTGACCTAGGTACCGTGATAATTAAGCTAAACATTAGATTATCACCACAAACGTCTTATCTTATCGCGGTACTCATTATCTGACGCTTTTGGTTAATTACAGATACAAAAAAAGCAGGCTTAAAGCCTGCTTTTTATCGAAACTACCAATTACTTCTTGGCGTCTAAGTAACGCTCAGCGTCAAGTGCGGCCATACAGCCTGTACCCGCAGATGTAATCGCTTGGCGGTAATGTTGATCCATTACATCGCCAGCAGCAAATACGCCTTCTATGCTTGTTTGGGTAGCGTTGCCATTAAGGCCACTTTCTACTTTGATATAACCATTGCTCATCTCTAGCTGGCCTTCAAACATACCAGTATTTGGGCTGTGGCCAATGGCGACGAATACGCCAGCCACTTCTAAATCCTTGATGACACCATCTTTAGTGCTCTTCATCTTAAGACCGGTAACGCCCATCGCATTACCAACAACTTCATCGAGAGTGTTGTCTAGGTGTAAGATGATATTGCCGCTCGCCACTTTATCCATCAGACGCTTAGTTAAGATTTTTTCACTGCGGAAACTATCACGACGGTGAATAAGGTGCACTTCAGATGCAATGTTACTGAGGTACAGTGCTTCTTCAACTGCGGTGTTACCACCACCAATAACAGCGACTTTCTGGTTACGATAGAAGAAACCGTCACACGTTGCGCAAGCTGATACGCCACGGCCTTTAAAGGCTTCTTCAGACTCAAGACCTAAGTACATCGCTGATGCACCTGTAGAGATGATGAGTGCATCACAAGTGAACTCGCCGTCATCACCTTTTAACTGGAAAGGGCGGACGTTTAAGTTCACTTCATTGATGTGATCAAAAATAATTTCAGTATCAAACTTTTCTGCATGCTTTTGCATACGTTCCATTAGTGCTGGACCGGTAAGATCATCCGCATCACCTGGCCAGTTTTCAACTTCTGTCGTTGTCGTAAGTTGCCCACCTTGCTGCATACCTGTGATCATGACAGGTTTTAGGTTAGCACGAGCGGCATATACTGCTGCAGTATAGCCAGCAGGGCCTGAACCCAGAATAAGTAAGTTACAATGTCTAGCTTGGGTCATTTGTTTCTCCGTTCTTTTACGAATGCAATGTCTATCAAGGGGGATCAACCCCTCTATCTCTATCAATTGCAGCGATTGTATGGAATTTAAGGTTGTGGGTAAAGCTCTGTATTGAGAGAACACTGCAACGGAAAGCTTACACAGCGTCGATTTTTAGGGGTTTTTACACTGTTTAGGCTGCTCCTTATCACATTTTGGTTTATTCTATAGCGCAAAGATTGAAATCGAGCTGGATCACAGCCTAAAACAGTAGAAAGGAAGTGTTATGCGTATTAGCGCGAATTTTGATGGCGGAAACATAGAAGTAATCAATGCTGACAATAAAGACGATGTGCAGTTGGCCATTCGTCCCGATGAAGGTGGAGAGTTTTTTCAATGGTTTAATTTCAAACTCGATGGTGTTGTTGGTACTCAGTACACGCTTAATATTGTTAATGCGGACAAAGCTTCTTACGTTAAAGGTTGGGATGATTACCAAGCTGTAGCGACTTACGATAGACAAAACTGGTTTAGATTGCCGACGACGTATCAAGACGGCAAATTAACTATCTCAGTTGATCTTGATTGTGATGCAATTCAAATCGCTTACTTTGCGCCATACAGCTATGAGCGTCATCAAGACTTATTAGCGGCCGTACAGGTACATCCACAAGTCAGCTTAGAGCATTTAGGCCTGACATTGGATGAACGTGATATGACGCTCATCAAAGTCGGTGACGGTGACGAAGAGAAAGCCAATATCTGGATCACAGCGCGTCAGCATCCTGGTGAAACTATGGCTGAATGGTTGGTTGAAGGATTAATTAACAACCTGCTTGATAGCGATTGCCCAACGGCTAAATCACTTTTAGACAAAGCTAACTTCTATATTGTGCCAAATATGAACCCAGATGGGAGTGTTCGAGGGCATTTGCGCACCAATGCGGTAGGAACAAATCTTAACCGTGAGTGGCAGTCTCCCTCTTTAGAGAAAAGCCCTGAAGTATTTTATGTGGTTAATAAAATGAAAGAGACGGGTGTTGATCTTTTCTATGACGTGCATGGCGATGAAGGCTTACCGTTCGTATTCCTTGCCGGCTGTGAAGGTGTCCCAGCCTATACCAAAGAAGATGCAGTACGTCAGCAAGCATTTGTAGATGCATTACAAATGGCGAGCCCTGATTTTCAAACTGAATTTGGATATGATAAAGATGCGCCGGGTCAAGCCAACTTAACCGTTGGTTCTAACTGGGTGGCACATACGTTTGGTTGTCTTTCTAACACGTTAGAAATGCCATTCAAAGACAACGACAATATGCCTGATCTTATGGCTGGTTGGTCGCCTGAGCGCTGTATTTACCTTGGTGAAGCATCGTTGATTGCGATGAACGCTGTGGTTGATAAATTAAAGTAAGTTGTACGTTTATTAAATGAGTATTGAGGGGAGTAAATGGCATTAGTTAAGTGTCCTAGCTGTGGTGAACGCATTTCAAGCATGGCTAAAGAGTGCTCGCATTGTAAAGCTAGCATTTCTGCCAACAATGAAAGCCTGCAAGTGATTAGTCATATAAAGCGCTCTAATCAGTTAATGAATCAGAGCTTTTTGGCATTAACGTTATTTATTGGCGGCGTAGTCACTTGGTTTTGGGGGGGAGAACCTGCAGAGGGGACCCGTTCTATTATTGCTGTGTCTGCTTTTACACTGGGTTTTGTTGGCTACTTGGTTACCCGAATGCAAATCGTGCTACATAAACGGAAAAGAGTATGACCGATATAAATAAAGTCATTGATGATATGCCGACTGAAGTTTACCAGCGCTTACTGAGTGCGGTAGAGCTGGGTAAGTGGGAAGATGGCACTGTGCTAACACAAGAGCAGCGTGCGTCGACTCAACAGGTCGTTATGCTTTATCAGGCTAGAAAGCTTACACAAACGGAACACTTCACTATTAACAGTGAAGGTAACGTAAACGAGCTCTCTAAGTCAGAATTAAAGAAGCAGTTCAAAGGCGAGACTATCGCTGAGTTCCAAGAAAAAGAGCTGTAGATTAACACTAAAAGCCCTGTGCTAATTTATTAGCGCAGGGCTTTATCTATTTCTAGAGGCTGATGGTCTAATCTTGGGTTAACTCACCTACAATGGATACTTGCATGGCTTTTCGGATGGCATCAGGGGTGAGATCCGTTGATAATAAATAATGTAGCTTAGCCAGTGCAGCTTCTGTCGTCATGTCGTAGCCGCTGATAACTCCTGCCGATGCAAGTGCATTACCCGTCGCATAACCGCCCATATTGACTTTACCTTGCAAACACTGGGTTAAATTCACCAGTACAATCCCACGCTCGTGTGCATCACGCAGTGTTTTAAGTAACGCGGGTGTTTGTGGTGCATTGCCAACGCCAAAGGTCAGCAATATCAGCGCCTTTACAGGTTGCTGTAATATATTGGCGAAGATTTCTGTACTAATACCAGGGTAAAGAGTCACGACACCTATCGGTTGTGGACTGATATTAATCACATTAAGTGTTTGGCTCGGATTCTCCTTTGCGAGTTTACCTGCATGCCAGCGGATCTTAATTCCAGCTTCTAATAATAATGGGAAATTCGGCGAAGCAAACGCATTAAAGCCATCAGCATGCGCTTTAGTCGTACGGTTGCCTCTAAACAGTTTGTTATTGAAGAATAAGCACACTTCATCGACAGGATAATTTGCTGCGATATAGAGCGCATTAAGTAAGTTAGTTTGTCCATCGGAACGTAACTGTGCCAGTGGGATCTGTGAGCCGGTAACAATAACGGGTTTAGATAACCCTTGTAACATAAACGATAAAGCAGATGCCGTATACGCCATGGTATCGGTACCATGCAAAATCACGAAGCCATCGTATTGGTCATAATTGGCTTTGATATCATTAGCGATCATCTGCCAATCAGTCGGTGCCATATCTGATGAGTCGATTAGGGGAGAGTATTCACTGATGACAAAGTCTGGCATTTCTTCATGGTAAAACTCAGGCATTGCTTTGATACATCCAGTCAAAAATCCTGCAACAGGGGCAAAGCCTTGTTCAGTTTTTTGCATACCAATAGTACCGCCCGTGTAGGCTACATATATACAGCGTTTAGTCATGTTGGTTTTGATTTTGTTTTTGAACACAATGGGATGATTATAAAGGTGTGGATATAATAAAGCCCAGTAAAACTGGGCTTTATTTAATAAAACTTTAGTGAGTGATAAAGCTTTATGACTTAGTCACTGCAAGTATCACAGTAAAGATAGACACCATTTGGATCATCAAACGTCTGCAATGTCTGAGCAACTGTTGAAAACTGACCCAAAAGTTGTTCAATTAGCGTGGTTTTTGCCAAACTTTGTGGCATGTATACCGACGCGCTAGCAAACATCTCTTGAACAAACAGATCTTGCGGTGATAGCTCTTGCTCAATCACTTCGGTATCAAAATGTTCGATTGATGCCATATCCGCTGCTCGCGATACTGCGTCTTGTAGATCACCGAGTTCATCTACCAGACCAAGCTCAAGTGCCTTACGGCCAGTCCAAACACGGCCCTGTGCAATACTATCTACTTGCTCAAGGCTCATATCACGCTCTTTAGCGACTAATGAAATGAAGTCGTTATATCCGCGTTCAATATGGCGCTGAATAATAGCACTGATCCCTGGAGAAAGACCTTTAGTGACAGAAAATCCTGCCCAGTCAGAAGTTGCAACACCATCGGTATGGACACCTATGCTCGCAAGCGAGTCTTCAAAGGTGGTGACCATTCCGAAAATGCCGATAGAGCCTGTCAACGTTGTTGGGGTGGCGTAGATATAATCTGCACTGGCTGATATCCAGTATCCACCGGACGCTGCATAGCTGCCCATACTGACAACAACAGGTTTATTGGCTGTTTTAAGGGCTAATACTTCTTGGCGGATCTGCTCTGATGCGAATGCACTGCCACCAGGACTATCAACACGAAGTACCACGGCTTTAATGGAATCATCAAAACGTGCTTTACGGAGCAACTTAGCGGTGCTTTCTCCGCCAATCTGCCCAGCAGGTTGCGCGCCATTCATGATAGTGCCTTTGGCAACGATGATGCCGACTTTATTGTCTGATAAAAGCAGTGGATGACTTGCCGTTACAGAAAGGTAATCATAGAAATCGATCTGCTTGAATGACTCACCATCGGCAGATTCACCGACGGCATCAACCATGCTCAATCGAAATCCTTCCGCTGTTTTAAGGTTATCAACCCAATTCATATTCAGCGCCATTTGACTAGACTGACCTTCCGCTTTGTCTAACTGGGCTAAATAGTCCTCTGCGCTCAAAGATAGACTCGTTGCAGGGATATCTCGGTTTTGTCCAACCGTAGTGCTGTAGCTTTCCCATAAATCATTTAATAAGGTTAAGTTAGCCTCTTTAGCTGCGTCTGACATGTCATCACGAATAAAGGGTTCTACTGCAGATTTAAATGTACCGACGCGGAAGACATGAGCTTTAATTTTAAGCTTGTCTAAGGCTGACTTAAAATACTGGCGGTAACGACCTAAGCCTTCAATTTCAACGCTGCCCTGTGGGTTTAAGGTGATGCTATCTGCAAAGCTGGCGAGGAAGTACTGATTTTGTCCGTACCAATTTGCGTGAGCAACAATGGGTTTACCCGATTCTTTAAAGTTGTTTAAAGCATCACCAATCGATTGTAGCTTACTCATGCCTGTGCCACTAAGGTGGCCTAAGTCGAGTACTAACTGACTGATCCGATTGTCAGCAGCGGCATTGTTAACAACATCAATGACATCTGCTAATAGGATCTCGCCACCAGCATCTTTACCATTACCACTTTTCATTGCCGCTTCAAAAGGGTCTACATGGCGTTTTTGATCAACGATTGCTCCAGAAAGGTTCAGCACCAGTGCTGAACCATCTTCTACTTTTATGCTTTCTTCACCGCTTAATACTACGATGAGTGCGATGACAATACCGAAAAAGAAAAGGTTTAAAAATAGTTTTCTTGTGCCGTTGATTACATTCCAGCTAAGTAGGAATATCTTTTTAAATATTGAGGGTTTAGCGGGCATCAGCCACTCCTTTGAATCCGAATTATGACAATGCTAACTGAAAACAGTCTCGAAAGGAAAATTCAATTGTAAAGGAATCTAATCACTCACTTATTGAGCTTATGGTTTACACAATGTATGCTGAATTAAATCACTTGTTTAAAAAGGACGTTTGAATGTCGTTTCCGCATTTATTAGAACCCTTAGATCTGGGCTTTATCCAGTTAAAGAACCGTGTGCTGATGGGCTCAATGCATACTGGTTTGGAAGAAGAAAAGGGCGGTTTTGAGAAACTGGCAGTGTTTTATAAAGAGCGTGCACAAGGCGGAGTAGGTCTTATCGTTACCGGCGGTATTTCACCTAATCTCCGTGGGCGGTTGGCGCCTAATGCTTGTCAGTTGAGTTTTCCATGGCAGGTAAAGAAACACACTATCGTCACTAAAGCAGTGCATGACGCCGGCGGTAAGATATGCATGCAACTACTGCACGCGGGGCGTTATGGTTATCACCCATTCTCGCAAGCCCCGAGTAAAATAAAATCTCCGATTACCCCTTTCACACCATCTGAAATGTCTACAAGACAAGTAGCCGCAACGATTAAAGACTATGCAACCAGTGCTGCACTGGCTAAAAAAGCAGGTTATGACGGCGTAGAGGTGATGGGCAGTGAAGGCTATTTGATAAACCAGTTTGTTAGCTCTCGCACCAACAAGCGTACAGATAAGTGGGGCGGTGCATTTGAAAATAGAGCACAGTTCCCTGTTGAGATCGTAAATCAGATCCGCGCCAAAGTGGGCACTGATTTCATTATCATTTTTAGATTGTCTATGCTTGATCTGGTTGATAATGGCTCCACTTGGGATGAAGTTGTACAACTTGCAAAACGGTTAGAAAGCGCGGGTGTAACCATTATAAACACCGGCATAGGCTGGCATGAAGCGCGTATTCCGACCATTGCCACTAGCGTACCTCGCGGCGCGTTTGCATGGGTGACGGAAAAGCTGATGAAAGAGATGTCTATTCCGCTTATCGCGACTAATCGCATTAATACACCCGAGATAGCAGAATCTATTATTGCGTCGGGCCAAGCAGATATGGTGTCGATGGCTAGGCCTTTCTTAGCCGATCCTGAATTTGTAAATAAAGCTGAAGCTAACACACCTGAACTTATCAATACTTGCATTGGCTGTAACCAAGCGTGTCTTGATCATAGCTTTGCGCTTAAACGAGCAACCTGTTTAGTTAACCCACGTGCTTGCTATGAAACCGAGCTTAACTTCACCCCAGCGAACATTAAAAAGCGTATTGCGGTAATGGGCGCAGGCCCTGCAGGGATGGCGTTCTCAGTATATGCGGCGACTCGAGGTCATGAAGTGGTTTTGTTTGAGGCAAAATCTGAAGTCGGTGGACAATTTAACTTAGCCAGGAAGATCCCTGGCAAAGAGGAGTTCGACGAGACCATTAGATATTTTCTAAACCAGATAAAACTGCATAAGATTGAACTGCGTCTAAATACTCGACTCGATGCTAGTGTCATTAGAGATGAAAAGTTTGACGAAATAGTGATGTCATCGGGGGTTAAACCGCGTCCGCTTGATTTACCTGGTTTCGATAGTGAAAAGGTGGTTGATTACCAACAAGTACTCAACGGCGAAGTTGAAATTGGACAGAAAGTTGCTTTGATTGGTGCTGGCGGTATTGGTTTTGATATGGCGCACTATTTATGCGAAGAAGAATCGTCTACGTTAAACCCAAATAAATGGTTAAAGCAGTGGGGTATCGATAAAGAATACCAAACTGCAGGTGGCTTAACAGAGCCTGTTCTCGATGAAAAGCATCGTGAGGTGGTGTTACTGCAACGTAAAACCACAAAAATGGGTAAAGGATTGGGTAAAACAACGGGCTGGATCCACCGTTCAGTATTGAAGCAGCATAAAGTGGTGATGAAAACCGGCGTATCTTATGAAAAGTTTGATGATGAAGGGCTGCATATCACCGTTAATGACAAGGCTGAGGTGTTAGCAGTCGATAATGTTGTACTCTGCGCGGGTCAGGTTTCAAATACTGCACTGCTTGAAGAGATGAAGTCTACGGGAATTCCGGTTCATCTGATTGGCGGAGCTGACGTTGCCGCTGAACTTGATGCCAAGCGTGCTATACGCCAAGGTGCGGAGCTCGCTATCGCTCTTTAAGCGAACCGTTCAATATTCCAATAAAAGCCTGTTTAGTTCAATACGCGAACTAAACAGGCTTTTTTGTCATTGATGTTTTGTGTTTAGATAACAAGTTAAAGATTAATATTTTCCAAAATAATGAGGCTGCTAGTGGTTATTGCAATAGGTAGTCATTTAACCTCCTAATTCCTACGCACGAGAGCATACGGAGAAGTAGAGGGAGTCGGGTATTAGCGGGGCATGTTAGGTTATAGAAAGCTTGGAGGAGTCTATAGTTTGATATGTCGAGCATTGATGAAGCTCTAGTGTTCACTGGTGCATACTAACGGAGTGTTTAATGGTGGACTTATGTCTGGGTAGGGTAGTGCGTTATGCACTGAAATAAATGAACTGCAGAGATTAATGACATAAAACTGCGGTCATGACTCTCTGCAATCTAAACTGTTGCTGTTAATCTATAGATTCGTGAGTTTCAGGTTGCTTACGTTTGGGTGCTCTAACAACGACTTCCGCACCTTCCCCTGAAAGTTCTAAATTTATATCGGTCGTTGGAATACAACAACATGGCAGACATTCGTCTGCTTCTAATGTCACTAGCGGTTCAGTTATATAGCTAACGGAACCACTAATCACTTTAGTTTTGCATTGCCCACAAAATCCATTTCGGCATTCAGAAAAAGTCTTCACTTTTTTCTGCTCTAATGCTTCAAGCAAGGTCAGGTGCTGTTGATTAAACAACAGCACCGGTTGGCCTTGTAGGCTAACGATGGGGGCTTTTTTTAAGCTGAGATGCTTAAAGGTCAAAGTCTAAAAACTCATCTTCATCAATAGAAGAATCGATTTGGCCAACTAAGTATGATGAAACTTCAACTTCTTGAGGTGCCACCTGAACCGCGTCACTCTCGAGCCAGTTCTTCATCCATGGAAGTGGGTTAGTTATCTCAGCGTACGGTGATTCAAAGTTAACTGACTTCATACGTTCGTTAGTAATGTACTCGACGTACTGACAAAGGATGTGTTCATTTAAGCCAATCATTGAACCGTCTTTGAACAGGTATTTAGCCCACTCTTTTTCTTGCTCTGCAGCTTTGACAAAAATGTCGATGGCAGTTTGCTTGCACTCTTTAGCTATCTCTGCCATTTCAGGATCATCTTTACCTGCATGCATGATTTTTAAAATGTGTTGCGTGCTGTTCAAGTGCAATGCTTCATCGCGGGCAATTAGGCGAATGATTTTTGCATTACCTTCCATAACGTTGCGCTCTGCAAATGCAAACGAGCAAGCAAAACTAACATAGAAACGAATGGCTTCAAGCACGTTAACAGACACCATACATAAGTAGAGTGCTTTCTTTATTTCTCGCTTAGTGACTTCAACAGTTTCGCCATTAATTTGATGGCTACCTTCACCGTGTAAGTGGAATGCTTGGCTAAGTATGATGAGCTCGTCGTAATAAGCTGCAATGTCAGTTGCTCGCTTAAGGATCTCTTTATTCTCGACGATATCGTCAAAAACAACCGATGGATCATTAACGATATTACGGATGATATGAGTGTATGAGCGCGAATGAATCGTTTCTGAAAACGACCATGTCTCAATCCATGTCTCTAATTCAGGCAGAGATACTAACGGTAAAAATGCGACGTTGGGTGAACGTCCTTGAATTGAATCAAGTAGAGTCTGATATTTTAAGTTCGAAATGAAAATATGCTTTTCATGCTCAGGCAGTGCAGCGTAATCTATTTTATCTTTGCTGACGTCAACTTCTTCAGGGCGCCAAAAGAATGAAAGCTGTTTTTCAATCAGTTTTTCAAATACTTCATATTTCTGTTGGTCATAACGCGCAACGTTAACTGACTGCCCAAGAAACATAGGTTCAAGCAGTGCATTGTTAGGTGTTTGACAAAATGTAGAATAGGCCATTTTTCTATCTTCCGATAATGGGGGCTTTGCCCCCTTTAATTAACGTTTAATACTCATGAATAACTGCTCGAGACTAGATTTTACATGCGCCGCCTTCGCAGCTGTCATCTTCTACTTCAACGGAAGTAATGTCATCATGATTATCTGAAGCACCATCACGAGTATTGTGATAGTAAAGTGTCTTCACACCGTATTTATAAGCAGTCAATAAGTCTTTCAGCAGTACCTTCATTGGCACTCTTCCACCCTCAAAACGAGATGGGTCGTAGTTGGTGTTAGCTGAAATAGATTGATCAACAAACTTCTGCATTAAACCGACTAACTGTATGTAACCATCGTTATTAGGCATCTGCCACAATAGTTCATAACTATGCTGATATTTTTCAAAGTCAGGAACAACTTGCTTTAATTGACCATCTTTACTGGCTTTAACGCTGATGAGACCGCGCGGTGGCTCAATGCCGTTAGTGGCGTTAGAGATCTGCGAAGAGGTCTCTGACGGCATTAATGCCGAAAGGGTAGAGTTACGCAGTCCGTGAGTTTTAATCTCTTCACGCAGCGTTTCCCAATCCATATGCAATGGCTCGTCACAGATTTTGTCCAAGTCACGCTTATAGGTATCGATAGGTAAGATCCCTTTCGAATACGTGGTTTCGTGGAACGCTGGGCAAGCCCCTTGCTCTTTAGCCAAGTTCATTGACGCTTTCAATAGATAGTACTGGATTGCTTCAAATGTCTTATGGGTAAGACCATTTGCTGAACCATCTGAATAGCGCACACCTTCTTTCGCGAGATAGTTAGCGAAGTTGATAACTCCGATCCCTAAAGTACGACGATTCATCGATGCTTTTTCAGCAGAGATAATCGGATAATCTTGATAGTCTAATAAGTTATCCAGTGCTCGTACGGCAAGATCTGCCAATGGCTCTAGCTCTTCAAGCTTTTTAATCGCGCCTAAGTTCAACGCTGAAAGCGTACAAAGGGCAATTTCACCGTCAGGATCATTGATGTTGTTCAATGGCTTAGTCGGCAGCGCTATTTCTAAACATAAGTTAGATTGACGGATTGGCGCTACTTTTGAATCAAATGGACTGTGGGTGTTGCAGTGATCTACGTTTTGAATATAGATACGACCCGTAGAGGCACGCTCTTGCATCATCAATGAAAACAGTTCAACGGCTTTAATTTGTTGCTTACGGATACTCTCGTCAGCTTCATATTTAAGGTAGAGACGTTCAAATTCATCTTGATCTTCAAAGAACGCATCGTACATGCCAGGCACATCTGATGGGCTGAACAAGCTAATCATGCCACCTTGGATAAGGCGCTGGTACATCAGCTTATTAATTTGCACGCCGTAATCTAAGTGACGAATACGGTTGTCATCTACACCACGGTTATTCTTAAGTACCAGTAACGATTCAACTTCTAGATGCCACATAGGGTAGAAGAGGGTGGCTGCACCGCCACGTACGCCGCCTTGTGAGCACGATTTGACAGCGGTTTGGAAATACTTATAAAACGGTAAACAACCGGTGTGGAATGCTTCACCACCACGAATAGGGCTACCTAGCGCGCGAATTCGACCGGCATTCACACCAATCCCAGCTCGCTGAGAGACGTATTTAACGATTGAAGATGCAGTGGCATTAATTGAATCTAAGCTGTCACCACATTCAATTAGCACGCAAGAGCTGAATTGGCGTGTTGGTGTACGCACACCCGCCATAATCGGTGTGGGTAGTGAAATCTTAAACGTCGATGTTGCATCGTAAAAATCTTTTACGTACTTAAGACGTGTTTCTTTTGGATATTTAGCAAATAAACACGCTGCAACCAAAATATAAAGAAACTGTGCACTTTCATAAATTTCATGAGTGACACGGTTTTGAACTAAATACTTACCTTCTAACTGCTTAACGGCTGCATAAGAGAAGTTCATGTCACGCCAATGATCAATGTAGCTACCTAATATAT
>NZ_PJBM01000120.1:0-19474 GCF_002836075.1 Shewanella sp. GutDb-MelDb
GATATGAGTTGAAGAGCCGCTGCTTAGTGGTATTTAGGTGCTCGAACAGCAGCCTGATCTAATGTGCCGATATTCAATTCTGCTCGAAACAAAAAACGCAGCTAATGAGCTGCGTTTTTTATTGCTGAGATCCTGTAAAACACCGCAGCAATCTACTTTACTTAAAGACAAAATTACTAAGTAAAAAGTCACTAAATAAACAAGCCACCTAGTAAACAAATCACTAAGTTACCTCATAAAATGTCTAGAAGCTCATTTCAGGCACGTGTTCTGGCACAACGAGCTTACCTGCTGTTTTAGAGACTATCTCTTCAACCGATACCCCTGGAGCGCGTTCAAGCAGATGGAATGCGCCGTCTTTTATTTCCATAAAGGCCAAATCCGTCAGTACCCGTTTGATACAGCCAAAACCGGTGAGTGGCAGTTCGCATTTAGGGAGCAGCTTAGAGTTACCTTTTTTATCAGCGTGCATCATGGTGACGATGATATTGTCAGCGCCTGCGACTAAATCCATTGCGCCGCCCATGCCCTTAATCAGTTTACCGGGGATCATCCAAGAGGCAATAGAGCCTTGCTCGTCGACTTCAAATGCACCGAGTACCGTTAAATCAACATGGCCGCCGCGGATCATAGCGAAGCTCTCTGCGGATGAGAAAAATGAGGCGCCATCGACCGCGGTTACGGTTTGCTTGCCAGCATTGATTAAGTCGGCATCTATGGTCTCTTCTGTTGGAAACTCGCCCATTCCGAGTAAACCATTTTCAGATTGCAGCATCACCTCAATTCCTTCCGGAATGTAGTTGGCGACTAATGTTGGAATGCCTATGCCTAGATTGACGTAAAATCCGTCTTGGAGTTCTTTTGCTACACGTTGCGCGAGTTGTTCTCTTGATAATGCCATAGTGTAGCCTCCTTATCTTTTAGCGTCAGTGACGGCTTTAACGGTACGTTGCTCGATACGTTTCTCGAACGTGCCTTGGATAATACGGTTTACATAGATCCCAGGGGTATGAACATGGTCTGGATCGAGTTCTCCAGGCTCAACAATGTGTTCCGCTTCTACCACGGTAATTTTACCGGCCGTAGCCATCATGGGATTAAAGTTGGCGGCAGTTTTACGAAACACCAAGTTACCCATAGTATCGGCTTTCCATGCGCGAACTAAGGCAAAGTCGGCTTTAAGTGCAGGCTCTAATACATAGTGACGACCGTCTATTTCGCGGGTTTCTTTACCTTCAGCGACGGGCGTACCGTATCCTGTAGCGGTAAAAAATGCGGGAATACCGGCACCGCCAGCTCGAATTTTTTCTGCGAGAGTGCCTTGAGGCGTTAAGATCACGTTCAGTTCACCCGAGAGCATTTGCTGCTCAAAGGTGGCATTTTCGCCAACGTAAGAGGCGATCATGGTATCAATTTGGCGACTCTTCAATAGCAGCCCTAGACCAAAGTCATCGACGCCTGCGTTGTTAGAGATAGCCGTTAGGCCTGTTACGCCCATTTTTACCATCTCGGCGATTAAGCCTTCGGGAATACCGCATAAGCCAAATCCACCGACCATCACGGTCATGTCATTACTGAGGCCTTTTAATGCCTCTTCATAACTACCGACAACCTTGTTTAGTCCTGCCATTGTTATAATCTCCTTATTAAAAGAGCCACTTTTAAAACCTGTAGGGTAGGCGGCTCTCTAAAACTATTCTCTAAAATCTAGTTCTTTAAAATATGTAAGCAACTCTGCGTTAAACGGCGAGTGCTTGTGCGACCTTGGCGCCATTCGTGCGTCCAAGTGCTTGGCTAATTTTGTTACCTGCAAGTGCAAGTTTGTTTAGATCAATACCGGTTTCAATACCGAGACCATGGAGCATATAGACGAGGTCTTCGGTGGCTAAATTACCCGATGCCCCTTTGGCATAAGGACAACCGCCAAGACCTGCCACCGATGAGTCAATGACGCTGACGCCAGTCTCTAAACAGGCCAATATGTTAGCGAGTGCTTGACCGTAGGTGTCATGGAAATGCAGCGCCAGTTGCGAAACGGGCACAACAGTGGCGACAGCTTCCACCATCTTCCGGGCATTATGCGCAGTACCAACACCTATGGTGTCGCCGAGCGAAATTTCATAACAGCCCATTTTGTAAAGTAATTCAGACACCCGAGCCACTTCACTCACGGCGATATGACCTTCGTAAGGGCAACCCAGCACGCACGATACATAACCGCGCACCCTGATATTATTGGCTTTAGCCAGCTCCATTACTGGGATAAAGCGCTCAATTGATTCCTCTATCGAGCAGTTAATATTGCGCTGGCTAAAGCTTTCTGACGCCGCGCCAAAAATGGCAACTTCGTCGGCGCCGGCGGCAAGTGCAAGTTCCAAGCCTTTAAGATTAGGGGTGAGGGCACTGTAGGTCACGCCAGTGTTACGGGTAATTCCTTTAAGCACATCAGCCGAGTCGGCCATTTGCGGTACCCATTTAGGCGACACAAAACTTGCGGCCTCGATGCGCTTTACACCCGCTGCGGCTAAACCTTCAATCAAGACAATCTTATCTGCCGTGGTGACGGGCTTTTCGTTTTGCAAACCGTCACGGGCGCCGACTTCAAATATACTGACTTGTTTAGCGTATGAATTAGAGGCCATTTACGCTGGCTCCTCTGCTAAAGACGATTCAACAAAGGTGGGCTCAACTTCGGCGAGTAACATGCCGTCACTGACCAGCTCTCCGGCTTTAAAGAAGAACGCACTGACGGTGCCATCAAATGGCGCTTCAATCGTATATTCCATCTTCATCGCTTCCATCACCATAATGCCTTGTCCGGCAACCACGCTATCACCCATTTCAACTAGGTGGGTCACGATAGTGCCGTTCATTGGTGCTTTGAGCTTATCTTCTAAGTTGTCTTGCTCTTCGACCACTTCAGACTGAATGGCGCGGTAGTGATAACTGCTTGAGTTGATAAATAGGGTAAAGTCTTCACTTACTTGGCTGACGGGCACTTTTATCTTATGCCCTGTGCGCTTAATGGCTTGAGCGCAGTTGCTGCTCAGGGCTATTTCAGCATGCAGGGTTTCGCCGATGAGCTCACCAGATAGCGTTAACTGGCTATCATTCAAATTGAGCTGGTAGACCGATTGACCCCCGAGCTGAGTTTCAGTGAGCTCAAGGTGATTAACTTGTTGCTCATCATCGAGCAAGGCGACTTGGTGCACACTGGCACTATTGAGTCTAAAGCCACTGACGGCTCCCCAAGGTGAATAAGGGTCGTGACTATTGATAGCACAGCGTTTAGCGTCCTCTTTACGGGCGCATAACTGATAAAGCGCGGCTAATGCCAAGGCTGTTTGGCGTTCATTGGTTTTAGTGTTGCTAAGACCATGACCAATTAATGCATCGCCATAACGCGCAATAAAGTCGGTGCTAAAATTGGCGTCACTAAAGGCGTCATGCTCAGCAATGTTGGCCAGAAACTCGATATTGTGTTTTAAGCCGCTAATTTGATATGAGGCAAGGGCATGAACAAGGCGCTGTAGTGCACGCGGGCGCGATTCATCCCAAGTGATAAGCTTTGAGATCATCGGGTCGTAAAAGTTACTGATCACATCATTTTCACGTACACCTGAGTCAATACGGACAAACTTGCTCTGCTCTGGCTCACGTAAAAAGTTGAGTTTGCCACTGGCTGGCAAAAAGTCATTTTGTGGATCTTCGGCGTAAATACGCACTTCAAACGCGTGGCCGTGAATACGCACTTCATCTTGTGTTAACGGCAGCTTACTGCCACTGGCGACCATCAACTGCCATTTGACGAGGTCTTGGCCGGTGACCATTTCGGTGACTGGGTGCTCTACCTGCAGACGAGTGTTCATCTCCATAAAGTAGAAGCTGCCGTCGGTATCCAGTAGGAACTCGACCGTGCCTGCACCCTCGTAATTAATGGCTTTTGCTGCAGCAACGGCGGCTTCGCCCATGCTGACGCGCAGTGCATCGCTAAGGCCTGGTGCGGGCGCTTCTTCGACGACTTTTTGATGGCGACGCTGAATGGAGCAGTCGCGATCGGATAAGTAGATACAGTCACCTTGGCTGTCGGCAAACACTTGTACTTCAACATGGCGAGGTTGGCGTAAATAACGCTCCATTAATAGCTTGTCATTGCCAAATGAGCTTATGGCTTCGCGCCTTGCTGATTGAATTGCTTCAAGCACTTCACCACTGTTTTCAACAATGCGCATGCCTTTACCGCCACCCCCATAGGCCGCTTTGATAAGCAGCGGAAATCCCATTTTGTTGGCTTCGGCGATCAGTAAGGCATCATCTTGTGCATCGCCATGATAACCCGGCACTAACGGCACATTTGCGGCGCCCATAATTTCTTTTGCCGCGCTTTTACTGCCCATAGAATCAATGGCTGCGGCACTTGGGCCCACAAAGGCAATACCACTTTGTTCACATTTTAAAGCGAACTCGGCGTTTTCAGATAGAAAACCATAACCTGGGTGGATAGCTTGAGCGCCAGATTTCTTGGCAATCTCGATAATCAGATCTGCTTTTAAGTACGAATCCGCTGGCGCACTGCCACCGAGATAAAATGACTCATCGGCCATGGCAACATGACGAGCGTCAATGTCGGCATCTGAATACAGCGCCACAGTGCGTACGCCCATTGCTTGAGCTGTTTTAATGATACGGCAAGCAATTTCACCACGGTTGGCAATTAGCAATTTGGTAAACATATTATTTGGCTCCTGGCGCGGTAGCAGCGTTATCGAGTACATCTTTTTGACTGATAGACCAGTCGGGACTGCGCTTTTCAAAGAATGCATTGAGGCCTTCTTGAGCCTCAATGGAAACTCGAATGCTAGCAATACGCTCACTGGTGTAATCGAGTGTGGTTTGATCTATTACGCCGTCTTCAAGTGTTGACAGTAAGCGCTTAGCCCATGCCATCCCCTGGGGGCTATTACTGAGCAGCGCAGCAATGATAGGTGCTGCTGCAGCATCTAAGTCATCTTCCACTTCGTGGATCACTTGCAGCTCAATGGCTTTTTGTACGTTGAATCGCTCGGCGGTCAGCATATAGCGACGCGCTGCACGTTGACCCATGGCGCGAGTGACATAAGGGCTGATCACTGCAGGCATGAGTCCAAGCTTCACTTCGCTTAAGCAAAAACTGGCTCGTGGATTGGCAATGGCGATATCGCAGCAACAAATGAGGCCAAGTGCGCCACCAAAAGCGACGCCTTGTACTTTAGCGATAGTCGGCTTAGGGAATTTGTCGAGTACTGACATTAACTTGGCGAGCTCGTTGGCATCGCTAAGGTTCTGCGCGAAATCCATTTTTGCTTGTTTGCGCATCCAATTTAGATCGGCGCCTGCACTGAAGTTTTTACCATTGGCTTTAACGACAAGCACTTGGCATTGCGGAGTGTGAGCGAAGTATTCAAGCACTTGGATCATCTCGCTTATCATGACTTCGTCAAACGCATTATGTTTGTCGGGGCGATCAAGGATAAGCTCAGCGACGCCATTATCGAGTGTGCAGCTGACATACTGACATTGCTGCGCAAGTCTTTCAGTGGTCATTTGTAGGGTTTCATTAGTCATTGTGTTGTTCCCAGTTTAGGTCCAAGGTTTAGCTTCTGCTTTCTGTCGCAGCAATGGCCGAGCCATTACATACGGAACACCCCAAATTTAGTGTCTTCTACTGGCGCATTTAATGCGGCAGAAAGGGCTAAACCAACAACATCTCGAGTTTGTGCTGGGTCAATAATACCGTCGTCCCATAAACGCGCGCTGGCATGATACGGGTGACCCTCTTTATCGTATTGCTCAACGATGGGCTTGCGGAAGTTTTGCTCATCTTCAGCTGACCAATCCATGCCTTTCCGTTTAAGACCATCACGTTTAACGGTGGCTAGCACCCCAGCAGCTTGTTCGCCGCCCATGACCGATATGCGCGCATTGGGCCACATCCACATCATGGTTGGATCAAACGCTCTGCCGCACATGCCGTAGTTACCGGCGCCATAGCTGCCGCCGATGATGACAGTGAACTTAGGCACATTGGCACATGACACTGCGGTCACCATCTTGGCACCATGCTTGGCGATACCTTCATGTTCGTACTTTTTACCGACCATAAAGCCAGTAATATTTTGTAGAAACAACAGTGGTATTTTGCGTTGACAGCAAAGCTCAATAAAGTGGGCGCCTTTTTGTGCAGACTCAGAGAACAAGATGCCATTGTTAGCGATGATGCCGACGGGGTAGCCATGAATACGCGCGAAACCACACACCAAGGTGGCGCCATAATTAGCCTTAAATTCGTCAAAGTCAGAATCATCGACAACGCGTGCAATGACCTCTTTAACATCGAATGGCTTTTTAAGATCAGTCCCGACGATGCCATAAAGTTCGTTAATATCGAATTTTGGTGGTTTGGTTGGTGTCAGTAGTGCTTCAATCCGTTTTTGATGATTGAGTCGAGTGACGGCTTTGCGAGCAAGCTCTAAAGCATGGTCATCGTTTTGGGCCAGATGATCGGCAACGCCGGATATTTTAGTGTGTACTTCAGCGCCGCCAAGTTCTTCAGCAGTGACCTCTTCGCCGGTGGCGGCCTTTACCAGTGGAGGACCTGCAAGGAAGATGGTGCCTTGCTCTTTAACGATAATTGACTCGTCTGCCATCGCGGGAACATACGCACCACCTGCAGTACAAAGCCCCATCACCACGGCAATTTGCGGAATACCTTTAGCCGACATTTTCGCTTGGTTATAAAAAATGCGCCCGAAATGCTCTCGGTCTGGAAACACTTCATCTTGACGGGGTAAGTTGGCGCCGCCTGAATCGACAAGGTAAATACAGGGTAGGTGACAACGGCTGGCAATCTCTTGTGCTCGCAGATGCTTTTTCACCGTCACAGGGTAGTAAGTACCGCCTTTAACTGTGGCATCGTTGGCAATAATCATGCATTCAACACCACTCACTCGGCCTATACCGGCAATAATACCGGCAGCAGGGACGAGGTCTTCATAGAGTTCGAAAGCGGCAAACTGTGATATTTCTAAAAAAGGAGAACCTGGATCGAGTAGTTTCTCAACACGTTGACGCGGCAGTAGCTTTCCACGTGAAAGGTGACGTTCACGAGCAACGTCGCCGCCACCTTGTTCAATTTGATGTAGTTTTGATTTTAGGTCTTGAACGACGGCGGCCATGTCATCAAATTTGGCTTTGAATTCATCGCTGCGGGAATTAATACGACTGCTGAGTTGAGTCACAATTTCAATCCTTTTGAAGTTGGAACCAGAGCGACGTTGTGGCTGTCGCCCTTATTCCAAATTAGGGCTCTAATGACTCGCTAAACGAGTCTTATTATTGGTTTATTTTGACTCGTTAAACAGTTCGCGGCCAATGAGCATACGGCGAATTTCTGATGTACCTGCGCCAATTTCATAAAGCTTAGCGTCACGCAGCAAGCGGCCAGTGGCGTAGTCATTGACGTAACCGTTACCGCCGAGCAGTTGAATCGCATCGAGTGCCATTTTGGTCGCCAGTTCCGCAGAATACAAAATCGCGCCGGCGGCATCTTTACGGGTTGTTTCACCGCGGTCACATGATTTAGCGACGTTGTAGATGTAAGATTTTGCAGCGTTCATGCCAGTGTACATATCGGCAAGTTTGCCTTGTACTAGCTGGAACTGACCAATAGATTTACCAAACTGCTCACGCTCGTGAACGTAAGGTATGACGATATCCATACACGCCGTCATGATCCCAAGTGGGCCACCAGACAACACCACACGCTCATAATCAAGCCCACTCATTAACACTTTAACGCCATTGTTTAGGCCGCCAAGAATGTTTTCTGCTGGGACTTCACAATCTTCAAAAACAAGCTCACAAGTGTTTGAACCACGCATGCCGAGCTTGTCGAGTTTTTGTGCTTGGCTAAAGCCTTTAGAGCCGCGTTCGACAATAAAAGCGGTAATTCCGTGTGCACCTTTATCGAGGTCCGTTTTTGCGTAGATAACATAGGTGTGGGCATCTGGGCCGTTAGTGATCCACATCTTGTTGCCGTTGAGAATGTATCTGTCACCCTCTTTACGTGCATGCAGTTTCATTGAAACCACATCTGAACCGGCATTGGGCTCACTCATGGCTAAGGCGCCAATGTGTTCACCTGTCACCAGTTTTGGTAGGTACTTGTCTTTTTGCTCTTTACTACCGTTACGGTTTATCTGGTTAACACAAAGATTTGAGTGAGCGCCGTAGCTGAGCCCGATAGAAGCTGATGCGCGTGAAATCTCTTCCATGGCAACGACATGTGCGAGGTAGCCCATGTTAGCGCCACCGTACTCTTCTGCAACGGTGACCCCTAACAGACCCATATCACCGAGTACTGGCCAAAGCTCGTTAGGAAACGCGTTATCGATATCCGTTTTGGCGGCTATTGGTGCTATTTCGTTAGCAGCAAAATTTTGTACCGCGTCGCGTAGCATGTCGACGTCTTCGCCAAGGTCGAAATTTAGAGATGAGTAGAGTTGAGTCATGTGCTTGTGTCCTGTCAATGTGTCCATTTATTCAAGTTCACTGATCTATGTCGTGATACTCGTAGGCTTGTTATTTTGTTGGTGTTATCAAGTGCTGTTTTTACTGACTATTGTTCACGAGTGCATCACGGCATTGCTGTTCTGCCGAGTTGAGCTCCATCAATACCACTTTTATATCGTCCATTTGCTGCTGTAGGGCGACTTTTTTGTCTTCCACTAATTCGAGCATGGTGTGCAGCTGTGTGCTGCTGTTTTTGTCTGCATCGTATAGTTCGAATAAGCGTCTTGTTTCTGCTAATGAAAAACCTAAACGCTTACCTCGTAAAATGAGTTTGAGTCTGACCCGTTCGGTCAAATTGTAGATCCGAGTTTGACCACGACGTTTAGGTTTTAGAAGACCTTGATCTTCGTAAAAACGAATACTACGAGTCGTGATATCAAACTCTTTTGATAGATCACTAATTGAGTACGTCGTTTGGGGTAACTGTTTTTCAGTCATTAATAACACCATATTTATTAACTTTTCTTGCACGATATAGGAAGTTTACGTAAAGGTAAAGTTTGCGGTGCGGTGTAACCGCTGTTTTCATGTCAATTGTGCGTGCCATAACAGTCACATTCGATAAACATACGTTTGATTTTAAGAGGGTTTATCGCTCGGTAAACCCTTAGTTAACATGTTGTTAACTATTTTTATATTTGCTTTAAATTGCTGTGGATGACTCTTTTACCCACTCATTCTAAGGTCTAATGGGGATTTTATGAGCGGCGGAGCATAATGTTTCAAAGGCAATAAAAGGACAAGGCTCATCGCGATGTGGCAACGTTTACGCTGCGGTGACGTTAACTGGAGTATGCATAGTGAAAGATAAAAACACGCAATTACATGCAAGTTCAATCTCAAATCCACAACAGTTTTGGGGGCAAGCTGCACAAGCAATTGATTGGATATCACCTTGGGATAAAGTCCTTGATGACAGCGAAGCACCTTTTTACCATTGGTTTAAAGGCGGCAAGATGAATACTTGCTTCAATGCGGTTGATAGACACGTGATTGCCGGGCGCGGATCTCAAATTGCTATTCAGTACGTCAGCCCTGTGACAGAGACTGAATATGGGATTACTTATCTAGAGCTACAAGCTCAAGTCAGCCGCTTAGCAGGCTATATGGATTCTATCGGCGTTAAAAAGGGCGACCGAGTGCTGATTTATATGCCGATGGTGCCTGAAACGGCCTATGCGATGCTGGCGTGTGCGCGCATTGGTGCTATTCACTCAGTGGTGTTTGGGGGCTTTGCTGCCAATGAACTGGCGACGCGGATAAACGACGCCAAACCTAAACTGATTTTGTCAGCGTCGTGCGGTATTGAGCCGTCAGGCGTTGTTGCTTATAAACCGCTACTGGATAACGCGCTTGAGCAGGCGACTCATAAAGTAGGGCACTGCTTAATCTTAAACCGCAGCCAGTTAGAAGCTTCATTACAGCAAGGCCGAGATGTTGACTGGCAGCTAGGCGTTGCTGCAGCGCCAAACATCGACTGCGTGGTGTTAGAGGCCACCGATCCACTTTACATCCTCTATACCTCGGGGACGACGGGGCAACCTAAAGGTGTTGTTCGCGACAATGGCGGCCACAGTGTAGCGCTTGCTTGGTCGATGAAAAATATTTATGACATTGGCGTTGGTGATAGCTTTTGGGCGGCATCAGATGTGGGCTGGGTAGTGGGTCACTCTTATATTGTTTATGGGCCATTGCTGGTAGGCGCTACGACCTTAATGTATGAAGGTAAGCCGATTGGTACGCCCGATCCTGGAGCATTTTGGCGCACGATTGCAAAGTACAATGTGAAAAGCTTTTTTACAGCGCCGACCGCAATAAGAGCCATTAAGCGAGACGACCCTGATGGCGAGTACCTTGAAGGTATTGATTTATCCTGTCTGAAATATGTGTTTCTGGCCGGTGAGCGTTGCGATCCAGACACTCTGCATTGGTCAGAAGAAAAGCTTAAAAAACCGATTATCGATCATTGGTGGCAAACCGAAACGGGTTGGCCTGTTGCAGCAAACCTGATGGGATATGCGCCTGTTGAGGTAAAAGCGGGTTCACCTGCACTGGCCGTACCTGGCTATCAAATTGAAGTGGTTGATATGATGGGTGACCAAGTCGCCTCGAACGAGTCTGGTAATGTGGTGATTAAGCTGCCATTGCCCCCGGGTACTTTAACCACGCTTTGGCAAAACGAGCAGCGCTATAAAGACAGTTATTTGTCGATGTATCCGGGTTATTACCTCACTGGAGATGCAGGATATAAAGATGAGGATGGTTATCTTTATATCATGAGTCGCATTGACGACATCATTAATGTGGCTGGACATCGTTTATCGACGGGTCGATTTGAAGAGGTGTTATGCCAGCATGAGGCGGTTGCCGAGGCTGCAGTGATTGGCGTCGCTGATGAGCTTAAAGGCCAGGTGCCGTTAGGATTAGTGGTACTAAAAAAAGGTGTCACCCTAAATGAAGCTGAACTGAATCAACAATTAAGGGCGCTAGTACGGCAAGAAATTGGCCCCGTTGCCGCCTTTAGGTTAGTCAGCGCGGTACAAAAGTTACCTAAAACACGCTCAGGTAAAATTTTGCGAGGTACAATGCGAAATATTGCCGACAACAAAAAATACAATGTGCCTGCCACAATTGAAGATCCAGCCACATTAGATATTGTTCGTAACACCTTGACCCGTATGGGGTATGCCGACGCGCACATATAAGCGGATGGGTATTTAAATAGTAAACTCTATGGCAAAGTCGTTAAACGGCTTTGCCATTTTTTATGTTCATGCTTGTACTTATTCCCAGAACCCACTTCTGTAAATTTTAAATTTTATCAATAGAACGTTTTTGTTGTGTTATCAGACGGAGAATGCGAAGGAACAGTATCTTATTGCGGTAATTTTTTACTCGTGAACAATAAGGTATGACTGCGGTTTGTACAAAGTTGATAGCGTCAACATCGTAAATTTCTCGTGACTAAGATTAAGGTTGCTAGTAATTTACTTACCAAAGTCTGTATAATCTACAACAAAACAAACCCTATCAAGTGAGTAAAATAGTTTGAATTTACGACTAAAATAGATAGGAAAATCCTCTGTGACCTGCGGAATAAAACTTAAATGAATAACCAAAACGAGCTTTACGATATTGGTGTGATTGGCTTAGGTGTTATGGGTAAGAACCTAGCGCTCAATATAGCGGATAACCAATACCGAGTTGCAGCATTCGACCTTGATACTGCCAAAGTACAAGACGTTGTAGGGCAAGAAGAATTAGAACGCGTTAAATATTTAGACAGTACAGTCAAGGCACGTATCGATGGCTGTAATAATCTTTCTGAAATGTTGTCTAAATTAGAAAAGCCACGGATTGTTTTACTCTCTGTTCCCGCAGGCGCTCCAGTCGACGGCGTGTGTAAATCATTAATCGAAGCGGGCATAGAGTCCGATGATATCGTTATCGATACAGGTAATAGTCTTTGGACTGATACGGTCGAGCGTGAAAAGCGTTACGCAGACGACTTTCTCTTTTTTAGCTGCGCCGTGTCTGGCGGTGAAGTCGGTGCACGTTTTGGCCCCTCATTAATGCCAAGCGGCAGTTTAAAGGCATGGGACCGTATCGAGCCTATTTGGCAAGCAATCGCGGCCAAAGTCGATGCTGAAACGGGTTTACCTATAGAGCGTTTTGAACCCGGCAACCCTGTTAAAGAGGGTGAACCTTGTACTACTTACATCGGTCCTGCTGGCGCCGGTCATTATGTGAAAATGGTTCATAACGGCATTGAATACGCCGACATGCAGTTGATCTGTGAAGCTTACCAGTTACTTCGAGATGGACTTGGCTTCACCCCCGCTGAAGTGGGTGAGGTGTTTGAACGCTGGAATAAAGGCGAGCTTAATAGCTATCTAATGGAAATTAGCGCCGATGTGCTAAAGCAAGCCGATCCATTAACCGGGGCACCGTTAGTGGATATGATTTTAGATAAAGCGGGCCAGAAAGGCACCGGGCTTTGGACGGCGGTTAGTAGCCTACAAATAGGCTGCCCAGCGCCAACAATCGCAGAAGCGGTTTACGCCCGCGCGGTGAGCACTCAAAAAACACAGCGCGTTGCACTGAGTAAAATACTTGCAGGGCCGAGCAAGACACAGTTACAAGCGGTTGATAAGCAGACCTTCATCGACCAACTTGAAAGTGCACTCTACTGCGCCAAAATATCGAGTTATGCGCAAGGTTTCCAACTGATGACGATGATGGCAAAAGAGCAAAATTGGACGTTAGATTTTGCTGCCATCGCTAAGATTTGGCGTGCCGGTTGTATTATTCGAGCGACCTTCTTACAGTCAATCACTAAAGCCTATGAGCAAGAATCTGATCTTGAAAATTTACTGATGGCAGATGTGTTTGCTGAGGCTCTTTCGCGTAAGCAAGGCGAATGGCGCATTGCAGTATCTCACGCGGTATTAAGTGGTATTCCAACGCCTTGTATAAGTTCTGCATTGGGTTATTACGATAGTTATCGCTGTGCGACCCTGCCGGCGAGTCTGCTTCAAGGTCAACGCGATTTTTTCGGTGCACACACCTTTGAGCGTACCGATAAACCTGTCGGTGAGAAATATCATCTTAACTGGAGCAGTGAAGAGCGGACATTGAGCAAGCTGTAAGACGCGACGATTAATCACTAGTGATAGGTGCCGTCAAGGCTGTATTGCCCCTTAACAACGTGTCTATATAAACACATAAACGCCGCAGATAGAGCGGCGTTTATGTGTTGGAAGCGCTTAGTTGCGACTGGGGTAAATACCCGTTATCGACATAATGTACTGAAGCCCTAAGGTGGGCTGCCAAACCGGGAATGGCACACTGCTGCCATTATTCTCGACGGTAACAGTTCCACCTGTTATACCTGCTCCAGAGCCTGTGATCTGTACGTCAACTTCAACGGCATCACTCGCCATCCGGGTGGTTTTTGTGCCAGCATAACTATCGGTAGCAGGCCTAGACCCGTTTTGAGGCGTCGCCCAGTAGGCGCCTTCTGCATCATCTTGGCTGCCCTTGCCATTTGCGGCATTGACAGTGGTAGTTGCCGTAGCGGAGAGCTTTGATCCTGGTGAGGTTTGAGGATTAAACGATGCGCTATGGTTGTGGGTAGGCATATGCTGTAGGTCGAGCGCAATGGTGTCGCGGCCTAGTTTGTCACCTAAATTAACCGTTACTTGTGCGCCTGGTCCTCGTCCCGTACCCACAGGGGCTCGGCCACGAAGATCCGGAATGCCAAATGTGGTGCGGGCATCGCCACCATAGGTGTTACTCAGTACTGAGAATATCGCTTGGTTATCGGAAATGGACAGCATTTGTCCATTACATCCAACCCAGCCCCTTGGGACAAAATTGCCAGCGAAGATCATACTGGTGCCTAACATGATTTCCATAAACGTTCCTTGTTTAAAAGTGCCTAAGGCACTGTGGGGGAGATTGTCTTTGACCCATCGAGTTGACGTTGCAACCAAGGAGACATCAAACAATCGATAACTAAATTAATGCGTGGTTCTGAACCTCTGTGGTCGACCCAATGAGGTCTATTCGTATCGAGGTACCACAATTCATTGGTGCGCATGGGGACTAACTCCCCCTCTAACCAAAACTCTACTCCCAGTTGTCCGCTAATCGGCACATGTAATCGTGCAGCACCAAATTGAGCACCTAACTCAGAGTCACAATGAGGCAAAATACTGCTGTTAGGCGCTAATTTCATCAGTCGAACGCTTCGAATAGGCGCTGTAATAGCGTTAAGAAGAGCTAAGACATTGGGACTATTTTTTAAAGCTGGCAAGTTGACCCAGTTTTCGTTATCAGCCTCGATGGAAAAATTTTGCAATAATGGGTGTGCTTGCTGATGTTGCTGTTGGCACCGCAGAGCGATGGCCTGCCATTGGCCTTGATATTGCCTTTTATTAACATGACAGTGCCAATGCTCATGGGTTATACGGGCAATATCTGTTGCCAACCCATTTGGAAAACTTTCTAGGAACAGTCGCTTAAAGGGCAGGCTCGTTTGAACTTTATAATAATTCAGTTTGATTTCCCGCTGGCTAATGATGAATTCTTAGACGATAATGTTGTCAGTTCGTTAAATTTGGCACTAAAAATCGTTTTATACAAGGTCGTTTAAATTTCGCTTGCTGTTTAAGCCGTGAAGCAATTTAAAAATGGATCTTCAAGTCAAGGATGACAATCAAAGATGATGGAAAAAGATACACGGCAGAATGGTGAGTTGATATTGGCTCAAAGTGGACCTGCTACGTTATTGAGTCCAATGGACTCCATGGCTGAACTCAATCGTTTACTGCGTGAGCAGCTCGCTCAAGATGATGCCTCCCCGACACCGTCTTCGGTTGTCGTTACGGGGCCCAGCCAAACCACGGTATCTGTAAGCGATTGCGCGACAGAGGTCGTCACTTCAATGTTGTTGGCCAATGACGATAAAAAAGTGCAAATCCAGCTTCAGCAACTGTTTGAAAAATTATTAGTCATATATCAACAAGCGGATATAAGCATCGCCGATCGCAAACGACAGTATATTGCAGCCCACGGTTTGGTCATGGCGCCGGATCAATGTGTCACCACCCAAACTGATACTCACCGAGTGCAGGCATTTATTCGCGGTATTGATGCTGCATTGACCAAACTGGATCGAGAACAACCAGAAGGTTCATTGCGGTTGTTGTATCCTGCGTGTGGCCCATTTGCACCATTACTGCTGCCATTGTTAACTTACTATCGAGTTAACGAGCGTTTTGGGCGTCAGCGATTGCAGGTTACCCTTATCGATATGCAACCTGGGGCTGTGGCTAGCTTACAAACTTTGGTGCAAGAACTGCAAATTGAGTCATTTATCGAGTCCATATTGTGTATGGATGGATGTGATTATTACAGTGAACGACCTTTTGACCTGCTCGTGGTAGAGGCTATGCAACACGGCTTTAGCCGAGAAGGTCACTTGCCACTCGTTCAACACCTTGTCTCGCAATTATCTCCTCATGGTTTGATGATCCCTGCGAGGGTGTTGATCACAGCGCAGTTGGCTGTGGGGCAATATGAGTTCATCGAGCGCTGGCGTAATCGCAGTGCTAATGAACTGCCTTTGTCGGTGGAGCGGATTGAGCTGGGGGAGATCTTGAGTCTCACTAAAGAGAGTGTCTCACAGCTGCAAACCTTGAATTTGGGCATTGATTCGTCGCTAGTGACTTGTAACCAAGTGACCATTCCCATAATCGCCGCGGATCTTGGCCCGCAACTGCTGCTTGTGTGTACCCAAGTATTTACCTTTGGTTTAGACAAAGTTGATGAATATCAATCTGGGATCACCCATCCACTGCCAGACTCTCAGGTCTGCATTAACTTTACGCCCAGCGACCCCAAGGCGGGAGATTTACTTTTAGAAAGCGGTGATCAGATTAAGTTTTACTACCGTTTAAATGGCTTACCTGGCTTTCTTGCAACAAAAGGTAATGCTTAGCAATGACTATCTCTCCTCGCTATCGTATCGCCTTGTTTGCTTCAAGTTGCGCCAGTCTTCCCTTGATAGAACAATTACATCAGCTAGAAATGTTAGTCGGTGTTGTGGTGTCTAATCGTGAGGACGGCGATGCCCAGCAGTTATTGGCCACATTAAGTGAGGCCAATATTCAGACGCTCGCCTACGTACAGGGCTCAAATCCCACAGTGGCAAAGTCAATACAGAGCTGGCAAGCCAATATAGGTCTCATTTTTTCATTTCCCCACAGACTGCCTCCATCAATAATAGCACTGTTTTCAGGGGCATTATTTAATGTTCATGCGTCCTTGTTGCCTGATTATCGGGGATCGGCCCCCCTATTTTGGCAACTAAAAAATCAGCAAACTAACAGTGGTATAAGCATCATTAAGGTGGAGGAAAAGTTAGATGAGGGGCCGATTGTTTGGCAACAGCCGCTAGTGATAACCCCTTTAGATACCTTAAACAGTTTGACCAGCCGGGTGATGTCGATAGTGCCAAGTGTGGTGGTTAGCTTTTTACAGCAACTGGCCAACGGCGCAATTGATGCAAGGTTGCAGCAGGGGCGGGGTTGCCACGCGCCGCGGCCTCAGACTGAAGATGTGCAGGTCAATTGGGCGACTATGAGCAGTGCACAAATATGTGCGTTAGCTAGAGCTTGTAATCCCACGTATGGCGGGGCGCTTTTATGTTTTAACGGTGTCACGGTAGGGCTATATCAAGCCACTGAGATTGCATTGCCGACGTTTGGTGTCAATGCCGGAACGGTAGTGTATGTCGGTGAACCTCATGGGTTAGTTATCGCCACATTCGATGGGGCTATTCGGTTAGATGTAATGAATTTGAAAGAGGGAGTGTTTAGCGGGCTAAATTTTGCTGAGCACTTTTGCTTTGATGCTGGGATGAGTTTTGATTGAACTAATGTAAAAATAAATGGATTTAAACGGGCTCAAATTGCTCAACGGAATGTAACTCTATTTTCAACGGAATGAATTATGAAACTTATTATTGCTCACTGCGCGTTATTATTATCGTTAATGTTAATGACACAGGCTCATGCAGTAACGGAGGCTATCAGTTTTGATGGTGGTGATTATGTCGAAATGACTGGTATTGTTCCGGAGTTAACAGAGGTAACGAGTTTATCGATAGTGACTTGGGTTAAGTTTGATAATGTCAGCCAATCACAGTGTTTCTTCTCTAGTTCGGATGCCGGTTTGGAGTTGTGTGTCGATTTTAACGGTGAAGATGATTTAGCCAATGCGATCGTAGTTTCTGAACCAGGAGTTCTCAGTAAGAGCCCTGCTCTAAGCTGGGCAGTAGGAACTTGGTACCAATTTGCGATAACTTTCGAAGTAGCTGGAAACGGAGATTTTAAAATCTATCGTAACGGAGGATTATTAAGTGATGACGGCCAGTATTCTCGAGCGACGTTCATAGACATTTTAGCGAGTGAAATTGTACATCTTGGTAAGCCGTCAAGCTATAGCGTTACAGCGGGGTATTCTAGTTTTTCCGGTGATATTGATGACTTCCAAATATACAACACCACTTTATCAGCTGCGGATATTAGCTCGCTCTATAATGGCGCTAATCCACAAGAAATTGCTGCAGATACCGCAGGGTTAATTTCCTATTGGAAAATGAATGATGTCGTTGCTCCTTTGGTTGATAGCGATGATACGGGGGGGCATGGCGGCACATTTCCTGGTGGTAGTAGCAATCCAACTCTGTCTCAAACCGGTATAGTCTCTGCTGTGGTGAGTAATACCCCTCCTACCATTTCTCTTGCAAGCTCAACGCTGAGTTACACTGAAAATGACTCTGTAACCCAAATCGATCCTGCGGCCACAGTGTTAGACAGTGACGGTGACGCGGATTGGGATGGCGGTACGCTCAAAATACAGCTTACCGCTGAGTCAGCAGATGAGTTTAGTGTGAGTGATTTAGATGGCGATGGCAGCGTAATAACCATTAATGACTATGACATACTGGGTAATGGTACAAACATTGGTAGTTTGAGCGTATCTGGAGGGGTCGTGAATAATGGCGCCGCTTTGACCATCACCTTCAACACTAATGCTACCAACACACTGGTACAGGAAGTACTGCAATCACTGCATTACCGTAATGTTTCTGATAATCCGAGTACCAATAATCGGACTATTACGGTAACCGCCACCGATACCAATGCTGGCACCGCAAGTGCTACCCGCACTATTAGCGTCTCAGCACAAAATGATGACCCGCTGCAAACAGGTTCTTTACCGACTGATCTTAGCGTGACAGAGGATGTGCCCAGTAATCTGGATTTAAGCGCTGTGAATGTAAGCGATGCCGATGGCACTAGTCTGACGTTAATTTTTACTACAGACGCTGGCACTCTATTAGTGGCCGATGGGGCTGCAGGCAGTGTTACTGAAACCGGCAGTGGTACAAATATCATAACGTTAACCGGTACGCCGACCAACGTTAATACTTACCTCGATACAGCCAGCAACCTAAAGTATTTAGGGATATTGAATGCGGCAGGGAATGATGTTGCGGTATTAACCCTCGAGGTAAACGATGGCGGTAATACTGGCAGCGGCGGTGGTGGCAATATCACTATTGGCAGCATTAATATAGACATCACTGCGGTAAACGATGCACCGACTCATATCAGCTTGACGGGCACTAGCATCAACCAAAGTGATACCGCTGCAGGTGCAGATATTGGCACCATCAATGCTGTCGACGTTGATGATGTCAGTTTTATTTACAGTTTGGTTGCTCAGGGAGTATCGGATTCGGGCAGTTGTGGTACGGGTAATGATGTCAATAACGTTTTGTTCCAAGTTACGGGTACGGCTCTTGAAACTGCAGCTGCTGTAGATTCAGGCAGTTATAAATTGTGCCTGCAAGTGAGCGATGCTCTTTCTACTTACCAAATCGCATTTTCTATTGATGTTAATGATGATGGCGCACCAAGTCTCAGTATTACGGGGGCAAGTGGTAATATCAACGCCGCCTTCACTGCAAGTTTCACATTCAATGAGTCAGTCACAGGGTTTGACGCGGCAGATATCGCAGTGAGTAATGCTTCAGTGACGAACTTCTCTGGCAGTGGCGCAAGTTATAGTGCGCTCATTACGCCAACGGCCGCAGGCAGTGTCACAGTCGATGTGGCAGCTAATGCCGCTATCGATGGTGCCAGTAACGGCAATACCGCAGCGGTGCAATTAACCGCGACTTACGATGCCAGCAAGCCAAGTGTTTTGATTAGTGGCGCTTCAGGTAATATCAACGCCGCCTTTACCGCGACATTCGCTTTTAGTGAATCCGTAACCGGTTTTGATGCTG